>NZ_JBBNLR010000019.1:0-50318 GCF_040092375.1 Collinsella sp. CLA-ER-H5 | reverse complement strand
GTCCCGTTCCGAACCCGGAAGCTAAGCCCCATCGCGCCGAGAGTACTGCGGGGTCAGCCCGTGGGAGGCCAGGGCGCCGCTGACCGGTGGACGGCACCGAGCCGTCATCGAACTTGGAAGGGGGAGGCCTCGCGGCCTCCCCCTTTTTTTGCGTTTACGCTTCACAATGTCGTTGCAGTTCACCTGTAACCCGGTTGGGCTTATGGGTAATGAACTTTTATTTTAAGACAATAAATCGAATAACAAGGGCAACTGCTATGGCCACAATGATCAAAAGCAGGATTGTCAGTCGATGCTGCTTGCGTCGTTTACTTGACGAAACGAAGATTGATTTTCCCTGTTTTGGCGTTTCGAGATAGCGAGCCGAATGCGTCAAGGTTTGCTTTGGTCGAGGACCTCTATGTTGATTGGCGGCGGATGCTTTCAGTGGCTCCTCACTAGCTGCGCTGTTTTTAGATAATGGTGCGTCTTTCAGATATACAGGGTCTCCCGAGGCCACGCCCATATGTTTACGTCCCGTTTGGGCATCCTCGAGTGTTTGATATCGATTTCTCGTCACATACTCGGGCTCAGGATCATTAATGGGCTCTTGCGAGATGTGGGGGCGATGGAACCGTGGCGGCTGCGTGGAAGTATCTTCCCCCTGCGTCGGCATAAACATTTTGTTCTGGTTTTGGTCGTCCATGATGCCCTTTAGCTCGTTACCAACAACGTGTACGCGCTCATTGTAAGCCCCTTGCTATTTGTAGCTGCGAACATACTTGTTATTTAGGCTCTGGTTCAAAGAACCTTAACCTTACTAAAACCTTAGTCATACACACTTAGATATGCTTATAGTACTGGACTCAAAAAACTTTATAGTCGATGTATATATAAGCACTGTGTGGGCATATATAAGAGCGTCAAAAGAAGTCCCAGTCACCTAGAAGATGGCTCGGCAGTCCTAAAAGGAGTGGTAAACATGGCAAGCATGGTTCCTTATCGTTCGGTTTTTGGCGTTCGTCCTTCTGCTAGCTCGCTGTTCGATCTGTTTGATGATATGACCGACCTTGCAAACAACTCGATTGCTTCCAAGGCGTTTCCCGTTGACGTTGAGGATAAGGGCGACGGCTATGAGGTCAAGGCCTATCTGACCGGTGTCGCCAAGGACGATATCGATGTCGAGCTCAATGAGGGCCGTCTGTCCATTAGCGTGAATGTCGAGGAAGACGAGGAGAACGAGGGCAAGAACTTCCTGCAGAAGGAGTTCAGCTCGTACAGCGCGACGCGTGGCGTGTATCTAAAGGACGCTTCGAGCGAGGGCCTCTCGGCTAAGTACGCTGACGGCATCCTGACCGTTACGGTTCCCAAGATCGTCGAGAAGAAGAACGTTACGAAGATCTCCATCGACTAACTTCGTTGGTGTTCTGCGCTATTAAAAGACAGCAAAAGGGGCTGGGAAGCGATTCTCGGCCCCTTTTGCTGTCTAGGACAGTCTATTGAATGGTTGCCGGCTGATACTGACTCGCAGGGCGTATCGAGAGTTTTCGCGATCCTTGGAGAAGGGTTGCGGAGCTGCCGACCTCGTCATCCAGGGTTGCGGCCAGAGCTTTGGCATAGCTTTTGACGGTAAGGCTCGGACGATTGTTATCTTGGCTGATATGCATGGCAATGAGCTGTTCGGTGCGATCGGTAACAAGTGCGCGCGCGGCTTCGGCGGCTTGGCCATTGGAGAGGTGTCCCCTTGCAGACAGGATGCGCTCCTGAAGAAAGCGGGGATATTCTCCCTCGCGCAGCATGGTCACATCATGGTTGCTTTCGAGCGCGAGGACTCGACAATCTTTGAGGGTGTTCATGGCTTGGCTCGATAGCTCTCCGGTGTCGGTGGCAAAGCCGATGGAATCATCGAGGGCGTCGAATCGATAACCGACTGGATTGATGACATCGTGTGATGTTGAGTAGGTTTGCACGTGGATGCCGGCAATGGATAGGGCGTCGCCGGGATCGAATTCCTCGACAGGCAGATGCGAAAGATTTTCTTTGTTCGAAAGAGTGCCCCTGCTGGCAAAGAGGGGGCCGTGCCAGTGCTTGCACCAGACATCGAGGCCCTTGATGTGATCGCTATGCTCATGAGTAATGAGAAGAGCCGAGACGTTGTCTGTCGAGAGCCCCAGTTCTGCCATGCGCTTTAATGTCTCGCGGCGAGACAGTCCGTCATCGACCATAATGAGCCCCTGCGGGCCCTCGATGAGTGCGCAGTTGCCTTTAGAGCCACTGCCGAGGATATGAAGGTGCAGACGAGACATAAGATTCCAAAGGATACAATGGGTGCGGACGAATAGAGGAGGAAGCAAATGCCTACGGTATCTCAGCATTATGGACACCATGCCGTGCCTGGGGCAGTCGATGAGACCCGGACGAGGCAGCAGGCTGCTCCTGTCGTGCTCATGGTATCAGGCGGCGCGGACTCGACGGCACTGCTTCTTATGGCGTGCACATCAAAGCTGGATATCCAAGACGGGCGCGGTGTTGCCCCCATTGCTCGCGAGCGCCTGCATGTGCTGCATGTAAACCATCATCTGCGCGGCAAGGCGTCCGATGGCGACGAGGCCTTTGTGCGTGAGCTCTGCGCGAAATATGGTTTACCGCTGTGCGTGGAGCACGCTTATTTTGATGGGGAGTCGGGCAATATTGAGGCCGCGGCCCGCGAGGTGCGCTATGCCGCGGCGCGGAGGTATGTTCGCGAGCTCTGCGCCCAGACGGGGGCACCGCGAACGGCGGCTCGTATCTGCACCGCGCACACGTCTTCGGATCGCGCGGAAACGTTTTTGATGAACGCGATTAAGGGTTCGGGGCCCGCTGGCCTATCGAGCATTCCTCGCCGGAGGAATATCGTGGTGCGTCCCTTGCTCGACCTAACTCATGGCGAGCTCGTGGGCTATCTACAGGTACATGGTCAGCCGTGGCGTGAAGACGAGAGCAATGAGGATATCTCGTATCTGCGAAACTACGTGCGCCATCGAGTGATGCCGGTGGTGGCGCAGCGCAACGCGAGCGTCTGCAAGACGATTGGCGCCGCCTGCGAGATCTTAGGCGATGAGGACGCGTTTTTGTCTCAGCTTTCGGCACAGGCGTTTCGAAGCTGCCTGCGTAAGGAGGCGGCGGGCGCGCTGGTGCTCGATGCCAGGCGCCTTGCTGCGGCCGAGGTGGTAATCGCGCGGCGCATCGTGCGACTGGCGATTAAGCGCATCGATCCGGACGCTCGTCCAGAGATGCGACATGTGGAGCGAGTCCTTTCCTGCGTTGCCGAGGGCGCCGGCTCGGTCACGCTTCCGGCGGGGATTGACGCACGCATTGAGTTTGGCATGCTGGCGTTCAAGGCGCCGGCGGCTCGCGAGGGCCTGGTCGCGGACTGGGTTACCGTACCCGGTCGTTTGCCGTTGGGCGGGGGACGTATGCTGGTCACAGAACCGATGGCCGTTGAGCCGGGATGCGATATCGTGCCCCGCGCCCGTGAGCTTGCAGCTGCCGGGGAAGTGACAGCTTTGGTAGACGCGGCTGCTCTGGGTTTTGCCGACAGCGATAGTGAGCGGATCCTGGCGGGCTCGCGTGGCGAGATCCCTGCCGAGGCGCGATTGGCGCGCCTGTGGGTGGACGGTCCCGCACCGGGAGACGTGATGTGCCCGTTAGGGATGAGTGGTCGAAGCAAGAAAGTATCCGACTTGCTAGGTGAGGCTCGCATTCCCGTTTCCGAGCGCGCCGGCGTGCCCATGGTGAGGACGGCGCCGGGGGGCGCCGTGGTGTGGGTCGCCGGAGTTCGCGCGGACGAGCGTTTTAAGTGCACGGCCGCAACGCGCGTGGCATATCTGCTCCGCGTGGTCGATGCGGAATAGCGTCCCACGCCAGCTATTCTGTGCGACGTTGACGGTATTCCCGCGCTGATGGCGTACGGGCTGGAAAATATACCCCGTGCGCTGCTAAAATGTGAAGTTCGCGTCCATACGGCGGTGTGTGGGCGATAAGCACAAGAAAGGGTTGTCATGGCTTCTCAACATCCGGATATCGAGAAGGTTCTGTTCACGCAGGAGGATATCGACGGTATCGTCTCTCGCCTGGGCGAGGAGATTACTCGCGACTACGCGGGTAAGGATCTGGTGCTGATTGCGGTCCTGCGCGGCGCCGTGGTCTTTATGGGCGACCTGATGCGTAAGATCGAGCTGCCGACCAACATCGATTTCATGGCTGTTTCGAGCTATGGCGACGGTGTGAAGTCCTCGGGTATCGTGCGTATCATTAAGGACCTGGATATCGACATCCGCGGTCGCGACGTGCTGATCGTCGAGGACATTCTGGACTCGGGCCTGACGCTCAAGTATCTGATGAAGAACCTCGAGAGCCGCAAGCCCGCTTCTCTGGAGGTCGCCGCCTTCCTGTGGAAGGACGTTGAGGACCGCGTCTCGGCCATCACGCCCAAGTATGTTGGAACCCATTGCCCCGATGCCTTTGTGGTGGGCTACGGCCTCGACTATGCCGAGCGCTATCGTAACCTTCCGTATCTGGGCATTTTGAAACCGGAGGTTTATTCGTAAGATGCCCGACGACCGTAACGATAACAATTCCCAGACTCCCCGGGACCCAAAGATCCCGGGGATGCCCGGAGGCAAGAAGCCCACGCGTACGGGCTGGCTGTATTTTATTTTGGCTTGCGCGCTTCTGGGCTACGCCTTCTTTAACATGGGCTCCGGCTTTGCCAATTCCAGCAATACCGTTAAGCTCGCGACGAGCGAGATGGTGAGCGCCATCAAGCAGGATCGCGTCGAAGATCTGACCTATACGGTTCAAGACGGAAGCGTGACGGGTCATTACTGGAAGACGAAGAAGGACAAGGGCGATACGAGCGAGCTCAAGAGCTTCTCTTCGACCTATGTCGGCTCCGATTCGCTTGCCGAGCTCATGGCGGAGCACCCCGATACCAAGTACATCGTCAACACCAACGATCCCGATTTTTGGGGCGACTTGGCGATGAGTGTGCTTCCGACGATCGCCCTTATCGCCATCATGTTCTACTTTATGCGCCAGATGATGGGCGCCAACAACAGGAACATGCAGTTTGGCAAGACCAACGCCAAGACCAACGAGGCCACACGCCCCAAGGTCAAGTTTGAAGACGTTGCCGGCGTGGACGAGGCAGTCGAGGAGATCCGTGACTTTTTGAGCGATCCGGATCGCTATCGCAAGCTGGGCGCCAAGATCCCGCGTGGCGTGTTGCTGGTTGGCCCTCCGGGCACCGGTAAAACGCTGCTGGCCAAGGCTGTTGCCGGCGAGGCGGGCGTGCCGTTCTTTAGCATCTCGGGTTCCGACTTTGTCGAGATGTTCGTAGGTGTCGGCGCCAGCCGTGTGCGTGACCTCTTTAAGGAGGCCAAGTCCCAGGCCCCGTCGATCATCTTCATCGATGAGATCGACGCCGTGGGACGTCAGCGCGGAGCCGGCTTGGGCGGCGGTCACGACGAGCGCGAGCAGACGCTCAACCAGCTGTTGGTCGAGATGGACGGTTTTGAGGAGAGCGAGTCGGTCATCCTGATCGCTGCGACCAACCGTCCTGACATCCTGGATCCGGCATTGCTGCGTCCCGGCCGTTTTGACCGTCAGGTTACGGTCGACCGTCCGGATGTGAAGGGCCGCGAGCAGATCTTGCGCGTGCATGCCGAGAACAAGCCGATGGACGAGGACGTTAAGTTTGAGAAGCTCGCCCAGATGACCGTTGGCTTTACCGGTGCCGATCTGGCAAATCTGCTCAACGAGTCTGCGCTGCTGGCTGCTCGCCGCCATCGTTCCGTGATCTCGATGGACGAGGTCGAGGAGTCGATGGAGCGCGTGATTGCCGGACCGCAGCGCAAGGGTCGCGTGATGACCGAAGCCGAGCGCACTACGATTGCCTACCACGAGAGCGGCCATGCCCTGGTGGGCCACATCCTGGAGCACTCCGATCCGGTTCACAAGATTTCGATTGTCAGCCGCGGCCAGGCTCTGGGTTACACGCTGCAGCTTCCGCAGGAGGATCACTTCCTCAAGACCAAGAACGAGATGCTCGACGAGCTTGCCGTGTTCTTGGGCGGTCGCGTTGCCGAGGAGCTCATGTGCGACGACATCACGTCGGGCGCGAGCAACGACCTGGAGCGCGCGACCAAGATGGCGCGCGAGATGGTCACGCGCCTGGGTATGAGCGAGGAGCTGGGCACGCAAGTGTTTGGCGAGGCGCAGCATCAGGTGTTCCTTGGTCGCGATTACGCCGATCACCAGGATTACTCCGAGGAGACGGCACGCCGCATCGATATCGAGGTTCAGCGCATCATGCGCGAAGCCCATCGTCGTGCGGTCGAGATTTTGGATGCCCGTCGCGATCAGCTCGATCTGATGGCGAAGGTGCTGCTTGAGCGCGAGACCGTCGAAGGCGACGCCGTGAACGCCCTGCTCGACAACGAGTGGGATGCGTACCTTGAGCGCGAGGGCGATATCCTGGCGGCCAAGGAGGAGCGCAATGCCAAGGCGGCCGGCATGCCGACCAAGAAGCGCGCGCCTCGCATGAGCGAGGAGGAGCTGGCGGCTGATGCCGCGGCCTTTGCGCAGGCGGCCATGCAGGAGGATGCCGAAGCCGCATCCGATGATGCTGACGATGACCATGCCGTCGTCGATGCCGATGCCGACACCGACGCCGACAAATAGTCTTTGTGGCGAAAGCCTCTGCGGGGAAACCTGCGGGGGCTTTTTCTTTTGAGCGATATGGGGCCGTCTGTTGATTGGGGACAGACTTAAATGAGCGTTTTCACGCATTTAAGTCTGTCCCCAATCAACATTGCTGCGGCACTTTGCTCGGCTAAAGCGTACAATAGCGCCTATGTGAAAGGGGAACAGATGATCAACGAAACTATGTATGCTCGCGGTGCGGAAAGCTCCATCATCCGTGAGATTTTTAGCTATGGCCTTGAGCGCAAGGCGCAGATCGGTGCGGAAAACGTATTCGATTTTTCGCTGGGCAACCCGAGTGTTCCGGCGCCCGCTGCCGTGGCTGAGTCGATTAAGAAGGCCCTGGAGCTGCCGAGCGACCAGCTGCACGGCTACACGCCCGCACCGGGCCTGCCGCAATGTCGTGCCGCTGTGGCCGAATCGCTCAACCGCCGCTTTGGCACGAGCTATGAGGGCAAAGACGTCTTTATGACGGTGGGTGCCGCGGCTTCGCTCACCTGCACGCTCAACGCCGTTACGAACCCGGGCGACGAGGTTATTGTTATCGCCCCGTACTTTCCGGAGTATCGCGTTTGGATTGAGAAGGCCGGCTGTACGTGTGTTGAGGCGCTCGCCGATGAAGATACGTTCCAGCTGAGCGTGGACAACGTGCTCAAGGCGATCAGCGATAAGACGGCGGCCGTCATCATCGACTCTCCCAACAATCCGACCGGTGCCGTATATACATGCGACACGCTGACGCGACTGGCCAACGTTCTGCGCGAGGCCAACGCTCAGCGCGATCCCGAGAATCCGATTATGCTCATCTCGGATGAGCCGTACCGCGAAATCGTGTACGGTGCCGAGGTGCCTTGGGTGCCCTCGATTTACGAGCACACCATCGTGTGCTACTCGTATTCCAAGTCGCTGTCGCTGCCGGGTGAGCGCGTGGGGTGGATCTTGGTTCCCAACACCAATCCGCAGGCCGCCCGTCTGATGCCGGCTGTTGCGGGTGCTGCCCGTACGCTGGGTTTTGTATGCGCACCGGCACTCTTCCAGCGCGTAATTATCGACTGCATCGATGAGCCGAGTGACGTTGAGGCCTATGCACGCAACCGCACCGCGCTTACCGACGCACTAGCGGAGTATGGCTACACCTATGTTGAGCCGGATGGCGCGTTCTACCTATGGGTGAAAGCGTTGGAGCCCGATGCGAATGCGTTTTGCGAGCGCGCAAAGAAGTATGAGTTGCTTGCGGTTCCCTCGGACAGCTTTGGTATGCCGGGTTGGTTCCGCCTGGGCTATTGCGTGAGTTACGAAACGATTGTCAATTCGCTACCCGCTTGGAAACAGTTGGCGGACGAGTATCGTTAAAAGCAAAGCGATCTGCCTACAATGTTTTACGTGAAACGGGGTTTGGTGTTAAGCCGGACCCCGTTGTCATGGACGTTGTGTCTTTGGGATGGAGTGGTTTTACGACTATCGAAGGCTATGCGTACAATGAATATAAGCGACGGCCGTGCCAGATAAGGAGACCTGATGCCCTACCTGCTTTCTTGTGACATTCATACCCATACGATGTTCTCTGCGCATGCATATTCGACCATTGAGGAGAATGTGTACTGGGCGGCAGAGCGTGGTCTGCAGGTGCTCGGATCTGCCGACCATTTGAGCTCTATGGTTACGGCTTGCCCCAATGACCTGCGCAGTTACCAGTTCTTTATCAACCAGGATATCTGGCCGCGCATTTGGAGCGGCGTGCTGGTGCTGCGTGGTGCCGAGGCCGATATCGTTTCGCTGGACGGAAGCCTGTTTGGCGAGGACACTCCTGTCACGCTCGATATTGCCGGCGATTCGTACAGCCGTCAGCATTCGCTGTTCGATTTGGTTACGCGTAATTTGGATTATTTGGTTGCGAGCGTGCATAATTCGCAGATTGCTGAAGGCGCGACGCTGGCCCAGACGACCGAGATGTATATCAATGCCCTGGAGCACCCCAAGGTGTTCATGCTGGGTCACACGGGGCGTTCGGGCGTGCCGTTCGATATCGACGAGGTGCTGTTGGCAGCTAAGGCCAAGCACAAGATTATCGAGATCAACAACCATAGTCTTGAACACGGTGTCGACACTGAGCATTGGGCCGTATGCCGCAAGATCGCCGAGCGCTGCGCCGAGCTGGGCGTGGGCATTGGCGTGTCAACCGATGCCCACATTGGCATGGCCATTGGCAAGCTCGATCACGCGCGCAAGATGCTCGACGAGATTCACTTCCCGCTGGATTTGATCGTGACGCGCGACCGCGAGACGCTGCTGCGCGAGATGGCGGCAGCCGGCGTGTGCGATCTGCGCAATGGGATGTAGCGGAGTTTATAAACCAAGCGAAGGGGGCGGCCCAGACGGGTCGCCCCCTTTCTTGTCCCAAAAATCTACTGAGGTTGGTTAGCGGCGTTCGAGGACCGCTACGGTTTCGGTGTGGTCGGTGTGAGGGAACATGTCGACGGGCGTGATCTTGAGCAGGCGATAGCCTCCGTCGAGGAGCTGGTGCAGGTCGCGCTCTTGGGTCACGGGGTTGCAGCTGATATAGGTGATGCGGCGCGGCTTAAGTGCGCAGGCAGCTTCGAGGAACTCGGGCGTGGAGCCGGCGCGCGGCGGGTCGATGGAAAGAACGTCGACGCGTTCGTTGTTGTCGGCGGCATCCAGGATGTAGTCGGTGGCGTCGTCGGCCATAAACCAAGCGCTGCGGGTGAGGCCGTTGAGCTCGGCATTGCGACGTGCGTCGGCAATGCCCGCCGGGTTGCGCTCAACGCCGAGCAGCATAATGCCGATACCCTTGTTCTGGGCATCTTTAGCTGCGCAAAGACCGATGGTACCGCTGCCACAGTAGGCGTCCATGAGCACATCGCCCTGGTGCAAATCCATGCCGTCGATAGCGAGCTGATAGAGCAGCTCGGTCTGTTGCGGGTTGGTCTGATAAAACGCGGTGGGGGAGATATCGAATTCGCAACCGAGCAGCTGGTCGCGCATGCACTCGGCGCCATATACAATGCGGGTTTCCTCGCCGAGGATGGCGTTGCCGGGACGTCCGTTGATGTTTTGGGCGACGGTGACGATGTGCGGATTGAGCGCGGCGACAGCCTCAAAGAACTCCTGCGCATGCGGTAAGTCACGCTGGGCGGTCACGAGCGTAACCATGACCTGGTCGGTACGCCAACCGCAGCGGACGACGGCATAGCGGAGCAAGCCCAGATGCTTGTCCTCATTAAAGGCGGGAATATGCAGCCGCTCAGCTTCGCGTGCGATGCCGTTGAGAATCTGACGGGCGCCCGGTGCCTCGACGGGGCATTCGGGTACGGCAACGATCTTGTGCGTGCCGCGCTCAAAGAAACCGCAACGGACGGCGTCCTCCTTACCGGGAGCAAAGGGAGTGGCAGCCTTATGACGAAAGCCACGCGGCGCAGGATATTTGCCCGGGTCGCCCAGGGTGACTCCCATACCGCGAATGGGGTCGACGCTGATACCCTCGCGCTCGCAAAGAGCAGCAAAAAGCTCCTCCATGGCGGCCTGCTTGGCGGCGAGCTGCTTCTTATAAGGACGATTGAGCGCCGTACACCCACCGCAATCTTTCATGATGGAACAAGGAGACTTGGAATCAACGGTCTTGCGCGCAGACGGAGCCGGATTCTTATACGGGCGCTTGGAGCGAGTCTGAGAAGCCTTATCCTCGCTCCGACGAGAGCCGGGACGCTTGGCCTTAGCCCTGTTCTTGGTCGATTTGCTTTTTGCAGCTTTAGAAGACTTGGATTTCGAAGAAGATTTCTCCTCCTTCGACCCCTCAACCGCCTCCACCAAAGCACGACGAGCCCTACGCTCCGCACGAGATTCTGCCATCAATAACTCCACTTATTCATGAATTAAAGCTGCAAGTATTGTACCGTGCCAAGCCAGCAGACGATATGCAAGCGGTTTATTCGTGTCAGTGATAAGCCCAACGACGGTTGCCCGCCGCGTGAGGGGTGTGGGGGTTAAGTTTATCGCGAGTTCCGCACGAACAGGAGGCCACTTAATGTGGCCTCCGTCGTGAGCAGGACTGTAGAGCAGGAAACTTAACCCCCACACCCCTCACGCGGCGGGCAAACTCGCCTTGTGCTCTATCACGCTAAAGTGTATGATTCTGAACGTTACATGACTCACTTTACCTAACTAAAGTGCCACCAAGGGGGAACACCATGAATACCGATATGTCTCGTCGTCAGTTTGTTGGTCTAGCCGGCTCGCTCGCCATGGTGCTTGGCCTTGGTCTTGTCGGTTGCGGCGGTGGTGCCGATAAGGGTTCCGCTGCAGCCAAGGACGTGAAGGGCGCTGCGGAGTCCAAGAAGCTCGTGGTGGGCTTTGATAAGTCCTATCCTCCGTACGGCTTTGTGGGCGACGATGGCGAGTACACCGGCTTTGATCTCGATCTGGCCAAGGCTGTTGCCGATAAGCAGGGCTGGGAGGTCAAATACGAGGCCATCGACTGGGACGCCAAGGATACGCCGCTTAACTCGGGCGCCATCAACTGCATCTGGAACGGCTTTACCATGGAGGGCCGTGAGGACGACTACACGTTCTCCGAGCCGTACATGCTCAACGAGCAGGTGCTGGTGGTAAAGAAAGATGCGGGCATCAAGGGCTGGGACGATCTTGCCGGCAAGACTGTGATTACCCAGACTGATTCCGCTGCGCAGGACGTGCTTGAGGGTGACCAGAAGGATCTGGCGGCGACGTTTGCCACGCTCGACACGATCGGCGAGTACAACACGGCCTTTATGCAGCTCGAGAGCGGCGCGGTCGATGCCGTGGCTTGCGACCTTTCGATTGCCCAGTATCAGCTTGCCGCCAAGCCCGATGCCTATACGCAGCTTGATGAGCCGCTGTCCAGCGAGCACTACGCCGTCGGCTTTAAGAAGGGCGACACCAAGTCGGCCGACGCCGTGACCGAGTCGCTCAAGGCGCTCTACGAGGACGGCACGGTTAAGGACCTGTGCGACAAGTATTCAAGCTATGGTCTATCTTTCGATAATTGGGTGCTCAAGTAATGTCTATTCAGGTCATGATACAGATGCTTGGCCAGGGTTTCTTGGTCAGTTTGCAGTTGTTTGTGCTGACGCTGTTGGGGTCGATTCCGCTGGGAATCCCCGTGGCGTTTATGCGCATGAGCAAAATCGCGCCGCTTCGCTGGATCGCGCGCATCTATATCTCGGTCATGCGCGGCACGCCGCTCATGCTGCAGATGTTTGCCATCTACTTTGCCCCGTACTACGTGTTTGGCATTTCGCTCACGCCCGATTCCAAGTGGACGGCGTGCGTCGTGGCGTTCATCATCAACTACGCCGGCTATTTTGCCGAGATCTATCGATCGGGCCTGCAGTCCATTCCGCGCGGTCAATATGAGGCCGCCGAGGTGCTGGGCTACTCGCGCATGCAGACGTTTCTGTATATCGTGATGCCGCAGGTCACCAAGCGTATTCTGCCGGCGATGGGCAACGAGATCATCACACTGGTCAAGGACACGTCGCTGGCGTTTGCCATTGGCGTGGGTGAGATGTTCTCGACGGCCAAGGCGCTGGTCGCCTCGCAGGTGAGCATGGTGCCGTTTGCAATCGCGGCGCTGATCTACTGGGTCTTTAACTTCGTCGTCGAGATGCTGCTGGGCGCTGCCGAGAAAAAATTGGATTACTACCATGATTAATTCGGTAATGAATATATCGAACGCGCGTAAGGCGTTTGGCGGCAATGAGGTGCTCAAGGATATCTCGCTTGAGGTGAAGCGTGGCGAGGTCGTGGCGATTATCGGACCTTCGGGTGGCGGCAAGTCCACGCTGCTGCGGTGTGCCACGCTGCTCGAGACACTCGACGGAGGCTCGCTCTCGTTTGGAGACCTTGCCGTTGCGACGGATGCGGGGCTGGGTGCGGTATATGCGAAAGGCGACGTGCCCAAACAGGCGCGCTCGCGATTTGGCCTGGTGTTTCAGAACTACAATCTGTTTCCGCACTATACCGTGATGAAAAACATCACCGATGCGCCGATTCGCGTGCTCAAGCGTCCGCGCGAGCAGGCGGAAGCCCGCGCCCACGAGCTGATTACGCAAATGGGGCTGACGGGCAACGAGAACAAGGTGCCGTGTGAGCTTTCGGGCGGTCAGCAGCAGCGCGTGAGTATTGCCCGCGCCCTAGCGCTCGACCCGGAGATCCTGTTCTTTGACGAGCCGACCTCGGCGCTCGACCCCGAGCTGACGGCCGAGGTGCTGCGTGTCATTAAGGACCTCGCTGCGCAGAATATGACGATGGTGATCGTGACCCACGCAATGCAGTTTGCGCGCGATGTTGCCGACCGCGTGGTCTTTATGGATGGCGGTCGTATTGTCGAGGAGGGTCCTGCCGAGCAGGTTATCGACCATCCGCGCGAGCAGCGCACGCGTGAGTTCTTGAGCCGTATCGAGGGATAGGCTCAGGTATTTACTCAACTATTAATTGAGGCGAAGCCGCCGCAGGTCTTACGGTCTGTGGCGGCTTTTTGTTTGCATCGACGGGGTTCAATAATCGCCTCACAAGCTTGTCTCTTCCTCTCGCCGCCTGTATTCATACGTGCGCCGAAAGGTATGCATGGACAGCCGCCCGTGAGGGTAGGGTGGTGGCATAGGACATTTGGAGGGTGAGTCGGCTCGGCTGCCGACCATGCTGCTCCCGGGATGGCACCGACCGCGAACTCTCCCCGTTGGCGTCGCGCATTGCGCGCGGCCCTGCAAGGAGGTCATCATGGGTGCTCCCAAGACCGGTAACGTAAGGAACGTGGTGCTCGTAGGCCAAGGCGGGGTGGGCAAGACTTCACTCGCCGAAGCCATGCTCCACCTTTCCGGCAAGACCGCCCGCCTGGGCGGCCACGACGGCACCAAGCCTACGCTCGACTATGACCCTGAAGAGGTCAAGCGTTCATTCTCCATCTCGACGACCATTGCGCCAATCGACTGGAAGGGCGCGCGCATCAATGTGCTCGATGCCCCGTGCTACCCCGATTTTATCGGCGACGCCTTTGCCGCGATGAGCGTCTGCGAGACGGCTCTGTTTGTGGTCGACGCCGAGGCCGGCCCGCAGCCTACGACGGTTAAGCTCTGGTATGCCGCCGAGGACCTGCGCCTGGCGCGTGCGGTGTTCGTAAACCGCCTGTCGCGCTCCGAGGCCAGCTTTGCGACCACGATGGACCTGCTGCAGGAGCGCTTTGGCACGCGCCTGGGCGCCGTGACCCTTCCCTGGGGCGAGGGCGAGGACTTTGACGGCATCATCGACCTGGTGCGCATGAAGGCGCGCCATTGCAACGGCACCGAAGCCGTTGAGTCGGAGATTCCCGAGGAGTATCGTGCCCAGGCCGAGGAGGCCCATGACCATCTGTGCGAGTTGGTGGCCGAGGCCGACGATGAGCTGATGATGAAGTACCTGGAAGGCGAGGAGACACTGACGCAGGAGGAGCTTGAGGGCTTGCTGTCGAAGGCGATTGCCGAGCGCATCTTTGTGCCGGTCTTTGCGGGCGATTGCATTAAGGAGCAGGGCGTCAACTCGCTGATGGACGACATCGCGACGTACTTCCCGGCGCCGACCGACTACGGCGAGATGCCGCTTATCGACGGCGATTCGCTCAAGATTTCGAGCGACGATGACCGTCCGGTGGCGTTTGTGTTTAAGACCCTGGCCGATCCGCAGCAGGGTCGCATCAGCTTTATCAAGGTGCTGACGGGTACGCTTGAGCCGGGTCTTGAGCTGATCAACGCGCGTACCCGCAAGGGCGACCGTCTGGCTCACCTGTATGTGATGTGCGGCCGCGACATGACCGAGGTCGGTCACGCCTATGCCGGCGACATTATCGTGGCACCCAAGCTGGCGGCCGAGACGGGCGATACGCTCTCGATTACCGGCAAGGTCGAGGCTGCGGCGTTTAAGTTCCCCAACTCGCAGTACCGCATTGCCATCGAGGCCGAGAATCGCGGCGACGAAGAGAAGCTCTACACGTTTATCGAGAAGGCCTGCAAGGCCGATCCGACCATGAGCATCGACCGCGACGAGGAGACCGGCCAGACCATTATCTCCGCCGTTGGTGAGGCGCAGGTTTCGGTGCTGCTCAATCGTTTGGAGGATCGCACCAAGGTCGTAGCCAAGAGCGTGCCGATCCGCATTCCGTATCGCGAGACCATTCGCCGTACGGCAAGTGCCCAGGGCCGCCATAAGAAGCAGACCGGCGGCGCCGGTCAGTACGGCGACTGCTGGCTGCGCGTGGAGCCGCTCATTGGGCCCGACGGCACGAGTGATGGCTATGAGTTTGTGGACGAGGTCGTGGGCGGCCGCATTCCGCGCTCGCTGATCCCCGCCGTGGACAAGGGCGTCCAGGAGACCATGAAGGACGGCATCATTGCCGGCTATCCGCTCACGGGCATTCGCGTGGCTGTGTACGACGGCTCGTATCACAGCGTCGACTCCAACGAGATGGCGTTCCGCGTGGCGGCTCGCATCGGCCTGCGCAAGGCATGTGCCGATGCCGACCCGGTGGTGCTGGAGCCCATCGAGGAAATCACGGTGACTATTCCCGAGAGCTACGCCGGCGCCGTGATGGGCGACATCTCGGCCTCGCGCGGTCGCGTGACAGGCATGGAGACCGATGAGCGCGGAGACACCGTGGTTATCGCGCAGGCACCTCTCGCCGAGCTGACGGATTACTCGACGCGCCTGCGCTCTATCACGCGCGGCACGGGTGACTTTACCATGAAGCCCGCCGGCTACGAGCAGGTGCCCTATGACGTTCAGGCCAAGCTGGTCGAGCGCTATGAGGAGGGTCGCGCCAAGTAGCGTGTGATTTTGCCTGCAATGTAGGTGCTGACGAAAAGGCCGCCCTGGGTAACCGGGGCGGCCCTTTTTGATCCCCGGGGCCGCGCTAAGTAAATCGACGTAAGGCAACCACCACGATGGGGACAGCCTCCATCGTGGTGTTTTTTGGCAGACGAGGCGCCTGTCGGCTTTTATTGGGACGGACTCCTTTTCATGCTGCCGTGAAAGAAAAAAAGACCTCCTTTGATAGAATATACGTATATAGACGTCTACTTGAACAAGGAGGCAATATGTTCGAGGCGGTTATCTTCGATATGGACGGGCTCATGTTCGATACTGAGCCGATTTGGTCTTCCTGCTGGCCCAAAACCGCAATTGAGTTTGAGGTTGAATGCAAAGAGGGCCTTGCGGACGCCATGCGTGGCACCAATGGATCGGAAGCGGTGTCCATTATTCGCGAGTGGTATGGCGATGAGGTCGATTCTCAAGCGTTTGTTGACCGTTTTTACGAAATAGCGCATGAAGCGCTGGCTCAGGGCGCAGAGAAGAAACTCGGATTAGATCGGCTTCTCGACTATCTTCAGGCTGAGGGAATTCCGATGGCAGTTGCTTCATCATCGAGCAGAAAAATGATCGAGGCAAATTTGATAAGGGGAGGAATACTCCCTTATTTCGATTCGATCGTCTCTGGTGTTGAGGTCGAACACGCCAAGCCTTACCCAGACGTCTTTTTGAAAGCGGCGGATGAGCTAGGAGCTTCACCGCAGAAATCCCTCGTTTTAGAGGATTCCTATAACGGGGTGCGCGCGGGATTTGCAGGAGGATTTTGCACTGTCATGGTCCCCGATCTCTCTGAGCCAACAGATGAGATGGAAAGATTGGCCACGGCAATAGTTTCGAGCCTAAACGACGTTACCGATATGCTGGCAAATGGGGCGTTGGGGTAAGCATGCCAAATGAAAGGGGCTGTCGAGTGCTTCTCGGCAGCCCCTTTTTTCGATTCGAGGCATTTAGTGCTTTGCGCGTAAATCAAAAAGGTATATAGTCGTCTATAAACAGGTACATAGACGTCTATATAAGTATCTGGAACGAAAACTCAACTCGAATTGCCGTAACCCGGTTGGAGGAATCATGGCAGTTGTAACTTCGACTGAGCTGATCCAGATTGCACGCAAGAATGGATGGCTCCTTCCCGCATATAACACGACGAACATGGAGATGACCTTAGGTATCCTGGATGGATTGCAGAGGGCCGGCATGCCGGGCATCCTCCAGATCGCCCCTACCAACGTTAAGCTTTCCGATTACGGCATGATCGCCTCTATCGTTAAACGCGCGGCGGAGGACTATATCGTTCCCACGTGTCTGCATCTTGACCACGGCAAGACGCTCGAGGATGTTCGACAGGCGGTTCAGGCCGGCTTTACCTCCGTTATGATCGACGGTGCCGCGTTGCCCTTTGAGGAGAACATTCGCTTCTCGCGCCAGGCAGTTGACTACTGCCATTGCTACGGCGTGCCCGTTGAGGCTGAGCTCGGTGCCATCAAGGGCAAAGAAGACGATCATGTTTCCGAGGCGGATCTTAAGACCGACCCCGATCAGGTTTGCGAGTTTGTGGAGCGCACGGGCTGCGACCTGTTGGCCGTGTCTATCGGCAACGTTCACGGCCTTGAGGATACGCCGCGCATCGATTTGCCGCTGCTTGAGAAGCTTGCCGAGGTGTCTCCGTGTCCCCTCGTTCTTCATGGTGGCTCGGGCATTCCCTATGAGACCATCCACGCTATGCAGCCACACAAGATGTCCAAGATCAACATCGCAAGCGACCTGCGCAAGGCCTACATCACGACGGTTGGCAAGGCGTACGAGGCAAACAACAACGAGCATAATCTCGCCAAGGTACTGATTGATACACGTAAGGCAGTTGCGGACGTTGCTTACAAGACGACGCGCGCCATCAACGGCATCGCTGAGTAGCGCGGAATTACGAACATGGATGAGGCGATAATGGGTGCGCTCTACCTTGGTGTCGATGTGGGCACGTCATCGGTGAAGCTCACGTGCATTGATGAAGGCGGAAAAGTTGTCGCGACTGCGAGCGAGGCTTACGAGTGCTCTGAGCCTCATCCCGGTTGGCGGGAAATCAATCCCGAGACATGGTGGATCGCCATTTGCTCTGCATGCTCCCTGCTTGGAGAGAAAGTTGACCTGTCTCTAATAAAAGGCGTTGGCGCTACCGGGCAGATGCACACGACGGTCTTGATCGATGCCGATGGGGTGCCAACGTGTCCCGCCATAATGTGGAACGACCAGCGCACGATTGACGCCGTCTTTACCGAGAAGCAGTGGGCGCTGTCTGCGGGCTATCCTAGGGTCGCCAGCTTTCTTTCGACTGGGGTTCCGGCGATTAACCTTGCATGGATAGCTAAGAATAATCCTGAGGGCCTTTCAAAGAGCGAAGTGTTTCTTTCGGTTTCAGATTGGATTGCTCTCAAGTTTGGCGGGCGTGCTGGTACGGACTATTGCGGGGCTTCGACAACAGGGCTCTACGATAACGAGAGGCAAGCTTGGATCGGTGAGGTCTGCGAGCATTTCGGAATCCCCGAGTCGTTGCTTCCCGTTGTCGAGCCTTCTGATGCCGTAATTGGGACCGTGGTTGAGAGAGCTTCAAGCGAGACGGGAATTCCCGCAGGTGCCATGATCGTGAGGGGAACGGGCGACAATCCCGCGGCAGCGATCTGCACGGGATGCCTTTTGGAGGGCGTCCCCACCATCTCACTTGGAACAAGCGGCGTGCTGATGTATTCATCTGAGGGAGTTGACCTTCCGGCTGTTGGCAAGCCCGTGTTGTTCAAGTGGGGAAATACCCTTAAGACCCAAATTCAGCTGAGTATCAGATCGTGCGGCGGTGCCAAGGAATGGTGGTACGGGCAGATTCTAAGCAGTGAGTCCTACGATTTGGAGGACAAGGCCGTCGAGGACCCCTTCTACGACATGAGGGATCTCATGTTCTACCCCCATCTATCGGGAGAAAAAGTCCTGCACGGTTGCCCGTCGGTACGCGGTGCCTTTCTGGGGCTTGATCTTGACACGACTCGTTCCGAGCTCGAAAGGGCTCTGATGGAGGGCACGGCGTATGCCTTAAGGGAGCTCAAGGAGTCCGTGGACCATTCGGAAGAGTGGCGCAGCATCAGGCTCGTTGGAGGAGGGGCCAAGAACGATTTTTGGGCGCAAACGCTCTCCAACGTGTTGGGGGTCGATATGGTGCGGATGGAATCCTCCGGCGCCGGTCAGGGCACGGCGCTGCTGGCCCTCTCGGCTTCTTGCGGCCAAGACTTGACGGCGGTTGCCGCAGGGGTCTGCAGAAAACTCGATTCCATTGAAAAAAACGACAGGGCCCATGAGCTCTACGACGCGCGTTTTAGCAGGTATATGCGTATATTTGAGGCACTCCAAATTATCTATGAGCTAAATAGCGCGTAGCCGTTTGTCTTGTAAAATCTACCGTTCACCGAAAGGAATGCGAGAAGGTAACTCGAAGAGCGGTCCCTTTGTAAGATATAGACAACCGTAGACAACCATGAGCGTATATGGCTGATTGAAAAGGAGGAGGGGGCGCTCAGGTAGAACGATAGAAGTAGCGAACATTAACTAAGGAGAATGAAAATGGGAGCAGTAAACGATTTCCTTATCTTCCTTGCGGAGGGCTTTACCGGCCTGTTTAATGCGGCTGGTGATCAGTTTGCCTCGTTTATTACGGGCATGATCCCAATGCTGATCTGTCTGATCCTTACGATCAAGGCAGTCATCCAGCTGATCGGCGAGGAGCGTGTCTATGGGTTCATGAAGAAGTGCACCAAGTATGCAGTTCTCCGCTATACCCTCATCCCGTTCCTTTGCACTTTCTTCCTCTGCAATCCGATGGCATACACCTTTGGTGTGTTTGTCGAGGAGGACTACAAGCCCGCATTCTACGATGCGGTCGTGTCCATGATGCACCCCATCGTTGGCCTTTTCCCGCACGCTAACTCTTCCGAGCTCTTTGTTTGGCTTGGTATCTCGGCCGGCTACGAGGCACTGGGAAAGAACTCCTCCGAGCTTGCTATCCGCTTCCTCATTGTTGGTCTAATCGTCTGCCTGATCAAGGGCATTGTCACCGAGAAGCTGTACCTCATCATGAAGAAGCGCAACGAAGCTAAGCTTGCCGCCTAGTAGTTCAGCGCAAAAGGAGAGTCTAAATCATGAGTGAATTCAAAAGCGTAAAGGCGTCCCACGGCGGCAACGGTTGGGGCGGTCCCCTCATCATTACCCCCACGGCCGAGAAGCCTTATGTTCTGAGCGTGACCCTGGGTGGCATCAGCCCGGTCGCCCTTCGCATTGCGGAGCTTACCGGCGCCGAGGCGCACGACCAGTTTAAGGACCCGATCGAGACCGATCAGGCATGCGCCGTTGTCATCGACTGCGCCGGCGTGGCTCGCTGCGGCACCTATCCCAAGATGGGCCTTAAGACGCTGAACATCAAGCCCGGTTCTCCGTCTGGTCCTCTGGCCCAGTTCATCACCGAGGATCTCTTTGCATCTGACGTCAATCCCGATTGCATCGTCCTTGCCGATGCGGCCGATGTTCCCGCTGAGCCGGTAAAGGCCGAGAAGGCACACGAGGAGACGACGAAGGAAAACGTCCACGCCAAGATCGCTGAGGGACGTGCCGAGCTCGCATCCAAGGAGTCTAACGGCTTCATGGACGTTGTCTCCAAGATCGGCACCGGTGTCGGCCGCGTTATCAGCATCATCTACCAGGCTGCGCGCGATACCGTGAACGATGTTATCCGCAACATCATCCCCTTTATGGCGTTTGTCTCGGTGTTGATCGGCATTATTAACTACACGGGTTTCGCGAACGTTCTCGCCGGCGTTCTCACTCCGCTTGCGGGCTCGCTGCCCGGTATGCTGGCAATTGGCATGTTCTGCTCAATCCCGTTCCTTTCGCCTTTGATCTGCCCGGGCGCAATCATCGCTTCTGTGCTTTCTGTCCTTGTTGGCAACCAAATCGCCAACGGCACGATTCCCGCCAACTTTGCCCTTCCCGGCTTCTTTGCCGTCAACTGCCAGGTTGGTTCCGACTTTGCTCCCGTTGGCATGACTCTCATGGAGGCAAAGCCCGAGACGATCGAAATCGGTTACCCTGCATTCCTGTTTGGCAAGCTGATTACCACCCCGATTCAGATTATTCTTGCCTACGTACTGTCCTTTGGCCTGTAAACTGAAGCTTTAAGAGGGAAAGGCCCACTATGCTCAACGCGCTCATTACAATAGCCTTCTTTATTCTCGTATGGCTTGCAGGAACATTCACCCAGTATCGCTACTGGAAGAGGGTGCGCATTCTTATCCATGAGCGCGCTCGCGATCATGAGGGATACTTGGGCACGGGTATGTGCAAGGTGAGTTTTAGCCGAAAGGCGTTTGTGATGATTCTGACTGATCATGATGGCGTGATTAACGGTTGCTATGAGCTCAAAGGGCTTTCCCTCAAACCAGAGTTTTCGGAGATGAGCGAGATGCTGGGGCTGAATATCGAGACCGCCCTAGACCATCTGGCCAACGAAAGCTATCACGATGCTTTTGCCCAGGCTATTCGTGTTATCGACAGGTCAATGACTGCGCCTGCGGCGTAACAAAGATAGGAGAAATCAAATGTACAAGGTTAAGGTCACTGAGATCGGCTCGTTTGTTGAGGAACTTCTCAACGAGAAGATGGTGGTCCTGTTTGGCCCGACCGCTCCTGCAGAGTTGCGCGACATCTGCGTCGTTCACGATGGAACTCCCACGGAGGATAACGTGCTTGCTGAGGGCGGCACCATTTCCATCGGCGATCAGGTCTACACGATTAAGGAGTTTGGTGAAGCTGCGAACGAGAACATGGGAGGGCTCGGTCATCTAACCATTGCGTTCGATGACGAGCGAGAGCTGCTTCCTGGAACGGTTCTCGTGACACCAAGCGTGCTTCCCAAGCTGGAAACCGGCATCGAGATTAGCTTCAACGGCTAAATCGCTCGGTATGGCAGGCCATGTATTAGTCGGAAAGGACGTGTTCTCATGAAACGTTCCGATTTAAAACTGCCACTTTTCACGGTCAGTCCTAAGACCTATTTGCTTGCGGACGATTCAATTGCAGCGGCTCATCTTACGGATGAAATCGCAAAAGATCGAGATCATTCGATTTTTTGGACTGCTCCCGTTCCCGAGCTCTGCGCAGTTGCGAAGGATTTGAAATTTGCAATTCCCACAGCGCAGCATGCCGATCTTATCGGTGACGGAAAAGGAATGGGACTGACACCTCTTGAGTCGCTTAAGAGCGCGGGAGTTCAAGCTGTCTTTCTAAATCACACGGCACACCCCCTGACCGTTGATAAGTTGGCGGCAACGATCGATCGCGCTCGTGAGCTTGAGATTCTAACCATTGTTGCAGCCGATAGCGTGACTGAGTCCAAAGCGGTTGTGGCGATGGATCCGGACGTGATTCTTTGCGAGCCGAGCAGCCTTGTGGGAACCGGCCATACAAGCGGCGATGATTACATCGCAGAGACCATCGCTGCCGTACGGTCCATCAATCCCGACATCGTTATCATGGAGGGAGCGGGAATCAGGTGTGGAGGCGATGTTCGTCGCTTGATTGGACTTGGCGCGCAAGGCACCGGCATTTCGAGTGCCCTGGCGATTACGGATGACAGGGCAGCGTTGCTTACGGAGCTGTTTGACGCGCTGGACTAAAACCGTCTACAAAAAGGCGAACCCACGGGTTCGCCTTTTTGCGTTTTGGAATTATATTTGGCGTAATGCCGCCGCTCTCAAGAGCTTTAATGACGACGCTGAAAAACGGTGCCAAGCTGGAACCTGCTGGATTTAAGCCATACGCGCGCATATTCAATTGCAGAGTCATTGTCCAAGTAGACTGTTTGAAGCTGCTGAAGAAGCGGGGACTGCGTAGAGAGACCGAGCGCATCCGCGCGTTGGGTGTCCGCGAGCTTTGCCACAAAGGAGGTCTTTGAGTATTCGATCTGGTGGCCTGAGAGCCGCTCGATTATTGCAAAGAGACCTTCGTTAACAAAGTCGGCTGTTTCAATACCTGGGACAAGCGCCATATTGATGTTGTTTTCGATGAACATCACAGGTTCACCCTCAACGCTGCGCACTCGCTCGAGATGAAGGTAGTCAGAACCTTCGACAATACCGAGATGTCTGGAAATATCTTCGTCCGACTTACGAATTTCGCAATCGAGAATGTTTGTTTCGAAAGAAAGGCCTTGCTCGATTAGAGATTCGGAGAAAGAGATAAGACCCTCTGTAAGGGGGAAAGAGATGTCTTTTGACTTAACGTAAGTTCCCTTTCCCTGAATTTGCTCAAGCAGGCCCTCATCAACAAGCTTGGAAATGGCCTTTTTGATGCTGCCGCGGCTGACGCCGAGCGTACTCATGAGCTCGACTTCCGACGGGATTTTGGATGCTTGCTCCCAAGCTCCTGAGGCGATGTTCTCGCGCAGATAGTCGACCACCTGCATATAGATGGGGGTGGGACAATCCTTTTTAATATGTGAATTGTTGACGCGATTGGTCACAGTTTCTCCTGATTACTTTGAAGCAAAATTACCTTCATTTTACGTTGTTTTGCTTCGATTAACTTATCGAGATTGTGATTGCAAAGAATAAATCACGTATTTAATGTAGGGCTTCTGCTGCTTTGGCTGCCTGTCTGGCGTTTGCCTTCTACTCTTATCGACAATACGGGTATCTTGAAGAGATGGCCCCATGTCACTGAAATGCGCCGTAGGAGGCAAGAATTAGCCTCCCGTGCGCGTCGGTGACAAACGATGCGGGCGTGGCCCCGGTTGAACCTACTCTCCGGCGGCCTGGTTGCGGCCGGTGGCGTAGTCGATCTGCACATGCGGCTGCAGGTTGTAGCAGTATACGTGGAAGCACAGCGTCTTGCCGTGGTCCTCGACCGATTGCGCCTCAAGGCGCACGCCGCGGCAGACAAGTTCCTCTTCGTTATACATAGGCGTGACGCGGTAGAGCACGTGGTTGCCCGTTTCGCGGATGTAGTCGAGAATCTGCTCCTCAAACGGTAGCATGCCCGTCTCGTTGAGATAGCGCGTGCCGGTGAGGAGATCCTTGCGATTGGCGTTTTCGCCGCAGAGCGACCAGGCGATGAGGTGGCAGCGGTTGTAGAGGCTCTGGCCCGGAATAAAGTCGTAGCGCTGCTGATGCCATCCGGCGGGATGGATGCGCGAGATATCGCCGCGCTTGCCTTGACCGAGCGAGTCGGGGCCCACGCAGGCGAGCGCTTTGCGAGTGCGGCCCATACTGTCGAGCTTGGAGAATTTCTTAAAGCAGCCCTCTTCTGCAGCGCGTTCGTATTCATCGAGTGTGAATGACGGCATGCCGAGCGGGTGCGTGCTGTCGGCGCGAAGGGCGACGTAGGGATTGCCGGCGTAGTCTGGAATGCTGCTGAGATATACGCCGCGGGCGCGGTTGAGATCTGGGTTTTCCACTTCGTCGATGGGGGTGGCGGCACTGTCCGCGGAGGCAACGTTGCCGTTGGTGTTGGTCGCGGTGGATTCGGAGCCATCGCCGGAGTCCTCGGAGCTTGCTGTTCCCGATTCGAGCCGGGCAACCAGGTCTGCCTCGTCGTCGGTGCGGCTGGGACTCTCGTTTTGTTTTTCGGCCAGAGCCGTCGCCTGCTCATCGCTTTGCGGCGACAACAACTTGGGTGCTCCGTCGAGCGACCCTGTGAACAACGCAAACCCCAGCACCACGGCGGTGCCGATGGAAAGTACTTGCTTGTAGGCGGACTTGCGCGACATTGCGGCTCCTGGATGGACGGTTGGGAATCTACCAGTCTAGCAGGAGCCGGCAGGGGCCGTTCTGTCGAACAAATACTCAAGATTTGGGATAGACGTTACTGATTCATTTGCCTCATATGGAGCTGCGGCGGTTGTGTACATGGAATCAGTCGGCGTTTCTCCAGATAAAACCTGCCAAAATAAGCCTGTCCCTTTTTGGTAGGTTAATCGTGAGCTATTTCACCGCAACTTAGGGCACGGTTAGGATGTGTGCACTTTAAAAAGAAGAACCCATGATTAGAGAGGTCGCGCTCGTCTCTCTAAATGTCTCTATAAAGAGAAAGTCAGTTAAAGAGATAACATTGGGCAATCTAACAGTGAATTCGATACATCTCTCTAAATGTCTCTCTAAAATAAGGTGCTTATCTCTCTAAAGTTAGAGAGATATACTATACTTTAGAGAGATAAATCTATCGTTTTAGAGAGACGGAATGTCAATGCTGCTGGATGAACCCCTTGGCCTTATCGTTGAGCGCCTTCGCAGGCGAGGGACTGATGACGCATCGGTAGAAGTTAAAGCCTGCACGAATAAATTGAGCGCAGACGTATGGGAGACAGTGAGCGCTTTTGCGAACACTGCGGGTGGGCTCATTATTTTGGGCCTGAACGAAGCCGAAGGATTTGTTCCTTCGGCTAACTTTGCTATCGATAGGGTGCGCGATCAGTTTGTTTCGGGTATCGGAGACGGAGGCTCAGCGGCAGTGGTGACCCATGCGCCGCGGTACGAGCTTGATCGAGGCGAGGTCGACGGGCTCCAGGTGCTTCTGGTGCGCATCTTTGAACTTGAGCTTAAAGCGAAGCCTTGCTATATCGGCGCGCGCGGCGTGCAGAACGGTAGCTACAAGCGCGTGGATGATAAAGATATCAAGATGTCACCCGCTGAGCTATATGAGCTGCAGAGTGCGTTGCTTCCGAGCGATGCAGACGACACGGTGGTTTCGGAGGCAACGGTCGAGGATTTGGATCCAGATGTCGTGCGGTCTATTATCGCAAATCGCCGGCTGCAGACCCCGCGCGTTTTGCGCGGGGCCGATACGCTGGAAAAGCAGCTGGTCAGACTCAATATCACTACAAAGGATGGTGCCGTGAAGCTCGCGGGGCTTCTGTCGGCGGGAATTTACCCCCAGCAGTTCTATCCCAAACTGATGATCGATGTCGCCGTTCATTCCGATGTGGAAAAATCTGCACCCGGGCAACCCCGGTTTATTGACCGCCAGTTGTGCGATGGCCCGATTCCGGCTTGCATCGAAGATGCCCTTGCCGCGATTGGACGAAACTTGCGCAAAGCGGCGATAGTGCAAGGCGCTGGCAGAAGGGATGATTGGGAAGTTCCCCAGGAGGTTTTGCGCGAGGCCTTGGCAAATGCCTGCATCCATCGAGAATATTCGCCCATGTTTGTGGGGCAGGCCGTGAGTGTCGATATCTATCCAGACAGAATAGAGATCAAAAACCCTGGCGGGCTTTGGGGCGGAAAGACGGTGGACAATCTTGCAGACGGGGAATCGCGCTGCCGAAACTCAAAGCTCATGAGCCTAATGGGGGCGACGCCGTTAGAGCATGCCGAGGGGGCCGTTGCGGAAAGCCAGGGATCTGGTATCCCGGCTATGATTCGCGAGATGGAGTCTCGTTCGCTTGGCAGGCCGAAATTTATCGTTAAGGCCGATTCGTTTACGGTGCTGCTTTCCCGGCACGGGGCGGAGCTTGCTGAAAACCGCACGTGGATTCAGAGCCATGTGGGCACCGAGCTGACGGATCGCGAGGAAACACTGCTCATGTTTATGCGGGAGCATGGGTGCGTATGCGATGTTCAAAAAATACGAGAGGCCCTGAAGTGGGATTCGGATGACATTCGCCTGATCTGCGGGGACCTTGTGGATAAACATGTCCTGTCAAAATGCGGCAAAGACACGTATGAAATTATCGATATGAACAGAGAATCGTCAGCTTCGACGGCGGATAGGATCCTGGAGGCTCTCAGCGCCGAAGTGGATATGACGGCGCGAGAAATAGCGGTTGCATCGGGGGTCAGAATTTCGTCTGTCCGTTACCATCTGCCAAAAATGGCAGATAAAGGACTCATTGAGGTAATGGGTTCATCGACGAGCCACAATCGCCGATATCGGAAGAAGTAGATGCAGCCGGACCGCCCCTCTAGTGTCTCTCGAAGTTAGATGGGCGCTAGAGGGGCGACTGCCTCGCGATATTTCCCCAGATAAAACCTGCCAAAATAAACCTGTCCCTTTTTGGCAGGTTACTGATTCATGTTGCCGTGGATGTAGGGGGTGACCTCGGGGGAGATATGGTCGCAGCCCAGCTCGCGCAGCGCGGACTCGATAACGGCGGGCAGCGGGGTCTTGCCCTTGTCGTCGACGGCGGCACCGCCGAGGGTGGCAATCTTGGCGACATCTGCGGGTGCGGCCTCGATATGCATGCAGCCGCCGACCAAGCGCGCGCGTACCTGTGCCAGATCAAGATCGTGCAGGTAATCCTCGCAGGCGCGGATTAAATCGACCTTCTCGCGCGTAAGCTCCTCGCCCGTGGGGACGCGGGTGGCAAGACATGCTCCCGCCGGCAGGTTCCAAACGGGATAGCCCCATGCGCGCAGCAGCTCGCGCTCTTCGTCCTTGGTAAAGCCGACCTCCATAAGGGGTGAGCGTACGCCGAGCTCTTCTGCCGCACGCATGCCGGGGCGGTAGTCACCGCGATCGCTTGCATTGCTGCCATCGATGACGGTGGGAAAGCCGAGCGACTTGGCGTGGTTGACGATGGCGGTAAAGCCGGCGTGCTTGCAGTGGTAGCAGCGATTAGCATCGTTGCAGGCTACTTGGGGGAGTTGCAGCTGATCCACCGAAAGATTGAGCACGGGGAGCTTAAAATGCGGCCCCTCATTGGCCTGCCCATCAACGGACTGCTCAAACGAAGCCTGCTCGGGCGTACCGATGAGCGGCGTAGTGAGATGGACGAGGAGGGTATCGGTAGGCATGATGCGGGCGCATACGGCGGCCAAAAAGCTGCTGTCGACGCCACCGGAAAACCCGATAGCCACGCGCCCGTATGCCAAAAGCAGCTGTTCGAGCGCCGATAGCTTGTCTTGAAGCTCCTCTGCGGGTGCCGTGGTGTCTAAAATCATGAAACGATCCTTATCGTTGAGTACTCGGTCGAAAACTATAATCCTAATGCGTTACTTGCCATAAGTCTTCTATCTATGTAACGAAAGTGCAATATGCTATATACGTTATATACAAGTTTGTAAAGTGCGGTAGAGTGACAGTAACACAATCCGGTGAGGGGGCCGATATGATCAAGGCTGTTATTTTTGACATGGACGGAACGCTGGTCGACACCGAGCGTTTGGGGATTAAGGCCTGGAAGGCAGGCGCCGCTGAGCTGTGGCTCGCGATTGATGATGCGCTGATCCATCAGTTTATCGGCCGCACGCTGCCCGATGTTATGGACATCCTCGATAAGCATTATGGCAGCCACGAAACCACCGAGGCGATCTATCGTCGCCACAAGGAGATTCGCGACGAGATGGTCAAGACCGAACTGGAACTTAAGGCCGGCGCCGCCGAGTGCCTAGACGAGCTGCTAGCTGCGGGCTATCACGTGGGCCTAGCGACGTCGTCGCGCCTCGTTACGGCCGAGCGCAACCTTAAGATGGTCGGTCTTTTTGACAAGTTTGAAACGGTAACGTGTGGCGAGGACGTCGTGCACGGCAAGCCCGACCCCGAGATGTATCTGCTCGCCTGCGAGCGCGCGGGCTTTGCTCCCGAGGAATGTGCCGTGGTCGAGGATTCGCGCAACGGCTGCGTCTCGGGCATCACGGCCGGATGCCATGTCTTCGCCGTCCCCGATATCGTGCCGCTGCCGCAGGACGTGGTGGATGGCTGCGAGGCCGTGCTCGATACGCTGTTCGATCTGGCGGCGGCGGTCAAGGCCGTGCGCTAGACAATTGCGGTGTTGAAACGAGCAATTGCCCACGTTTGCGCTCAAGCAAAAGGGGTCCGGCAATGGTCGGGCCCCTTTTGCTTGAGCGGCGACTTAGCATACTTGCGGGCGTGCTATAGATACGCACCGAGGTTGATGGCCGTGGCGTCGGTCTGGCTGCTTGCCTGGGTGCTGGCGCGTTCCAGCAGGAACGGCCGCACGAGTTCTTGGCGGTTGATGTCCTCGATGGCCGTGACCGCGGTGACGGTGCGCGCGGCAGAGCCGATGTGGACGTGCTTGGTCTTTGCCGGGGCCTTGTTCTCAATTTGCTCCATGAGCAATTGAACGCCCTTGCGGCCAATCTCGTAGCCCGGGGGCGCTACCGTAGTGAGCGGGACCGATCCGCTCCAAGCGAGTGGGTTGCCATCGCAACCTGCTACGCGTACTTGCCCGGGGACGGCGATGCCTTTGTCGACCAGCGCCGAGATGACGCCCGAGGCCAGCACGTCGGTCAGACCGACGACAAAATCGGGACGTTCGTCCGCGGGGCGCTCGGCGATTTGGGCACCGATGCCGTAGCCGTCGGCAGCGGTATTCCATTCGCCGGCGTCGATGACTTCGATCTTGATATCGGGGTGTAGAGCGAGCGCTTTATGAATGCCAAGGACGCGCAGGGTGAGTTGCATAAATGCTGCTCGGCCGACGACGACAATATGGTGCGCGCCGCGGGCGATGGCAAGTTCGGCAATGATGCGACCCTGGGCCTCGTTGTCAGCCGCTACGTAGTAGCCGGGCTCGGAGCAATGGATGTCCAGATGGACGATCGGCACGGGCATCTTGGTCATGGCGGGGTGCCAGTCGGGGGATGCCATGGGCTGAACCATGACGCCGGACATCTGGGTGCCCATAAAGTAGCGCAGGTAATGGTCCTCGAGAATATCGTCGTTATCGGCGTTGGCGATGAGCAGGTCGTAGCCGTGCTTGCGGGCCTCGTTGTGGGCGCCGCTGGCGATTTGGAGTGAAAAGCCGTGGTCGAGACGGGGGAGCACCAGGCCAAAGGACTTGGTGGCGCCGCCCGCGAGCTGACGAGCGCTTTGGTTGGGCAGGTAGCCAAGGCGATTGATGGTCTCGTTGATGAGCTTGAGGGTCTCGGGGCGCAGCTTTTCGGGGTGGTTGAGCGCGTTGGAAACCGTGCCCAGCGAAACCCCGGCCTCGCGCGCGACGTCGCTGATTTTTACCTTTGCCATAGCGGCCCCTTTGATGCGTTTCAAGTACAAGCCAGATTGTAGCATCCCAAACCTTCCAAAAAGGGACAGGTTTATTTTGGCAGGTTTTATCTGGGGAAACGCTGTTGCCAACGCGGCCACCACGAAGGTGCCTGTCCCCATTGTGGTGGTTCGGACCGGCTGAACGTGTGTGCATCGAGTGGTATCTAAGTTGAGATACCACTTCTGGTATATCAGCTTGCGTTTGCGTGAGTACAATACTCGAACGTTATACGTCTCAGCGCCCCTTGTGCGTGGACGTCTTGCAGTCACGCGAACGAAGGGATTTATCTTATGTGCGGAATCGTCGGCTACACCGGCTCTGATATTGCAAAGAATATCCTGGTCACGGGCCTCAAGCGTATGGAGTATCGCGGCTATGACTCCTCGGGCGTCGCGCTCGAGGTGGGCGAGGGCGCCGCGGCGCACCTCGACGTCATCCGCCGCGTGGGCAAGGTCGCGGGCCTGGAGAGCGAGCTTTCCAACATCGATAGCGACGCTACCTGCGGTATCGGTCACACCCGTTGGGCCACCCACGGCAAGCCCTCCGTCGTTAACGCTCACCCCCACACCAGCTGCGACGGTCGTATCGCCATCGTCCACAACGGCATCATCGAGAACTTCGCCGAGCTGCGCGAAGAGCTGGAGGGTCGCGGCCACCACTTTAAGAGCGAGACCGATACCGAGGTCTTCGCGCATCTGATCGAAGAGGCTTATGCCGAGACGCACGACCTGATGGCCTCCGTGCGCGAGGCTTGCACCCACGTGGTCGGTGCCTATGGTCTGGCCGCCGTGTGCGCTGACGAGCCCGGCGTGATCGCCGTGGCCCGCAAGGATTCCCCGATCGTGGTCGGCGCGGGCGAGACCGGCGCCTATGTCGCCTCCGACGTCATCGCGCTCATCGACGCAACCCGCGACGTCGTGGTGCTCGAGGACGGTCAGTTTGCCAAGCTCACGCCCGCAGGCGTCGAGTACACCGACGAGGCTGGCAACGTTATCGAGCCCAAGGTCACCCACATCGACTGGGACCTGGACATGGCAGAAAAGGGCGGTTATCCCGACTTTATGCTCAAGGAAATCCACGAGCAGCCGCGCGTCGTGCGCGACACGCTGGTCGGTCGTATGACGCCGGCCGGCGAGCTCGACATCGACGAGCTGGGCCTTTCGCTCGAGGAGCTCAACGACATCGACCGCGTCTACGTGATCGCTTGCGGCACCAGCTATCACGCTGGCCTCATTGCCAAGAATCTCATTGAGGGCTGGGCTCGCATCCCCACCGAGGTGGAGGCGGCCAGCGAGTTCCGTTATCGCAACCCCATCATTACGCCGACGACGCTTGTCGTTGCCGTGTCCCAGTCGGGCGAGACGGCCGATACCCTTGCCGCCATTCGCGATGCGCGCATCAAGGGTGCCAAGGTCTTCGGCATCACCAACGTGGTGGGCAGCCCCGTGGCGCGTGAGAGCGACGGCGTCATCTACACCAAGGCCAACAAGGAGATCGCGGTCGCCTCGACCAAGAGCTTCATCGGCCAGGTCGTGAGCCTTACGCTTTTGGCTCTGCTGCTGGCGCAGGTCAAGTACCGCTTGACCACCAAGCAGGCGCGCATGCTGTTCCGCGAGCTTTCCGATACGGCCGAGCAGATCCAGTGGATTTTGGATACCCAAACCGAGGCCGTGCATGAGGCCGCCCTGCTGTGCAAGGACGCGCAGTCGGCGCTGTTCGTGGGCCGTGGCATGGGTGCCGCTATTTCCTACGAGGGCGCGCTCAAGCTCAAAGAGGTCAGCTACCTGCACGCCGAGGCCTACGCCGCCGGTGAGATGAAGCACGGCCCCATCGCGCTGATTGACCCGGGCTTCCCTGTCATCGCTGTGGCCACCAAGAGCGCAACGTACGATAAGACGGTGTCGAACCTTATGGAGTGCAAGGCGCGCGGCGCCAAGGTTATCGTCGTTGCAACCAAGGGCGACGAGGAAATCAACAAGATCGCTGACTGCATCATTCGCGTGCCGGCCGTCCGCGACGTGTTCAGCCCCATCACGGCGAGCGTTCCGCTGCAGCTACTCGCCCGCGAGGTTGCCATCCTGCGCGGCTGCGACGTCGACCAGCCCCGTAACCTGGCGAAAAGCGTTACTGTCGAGTAATCGAGTTCCGTCATCCTAACAACTAAGGCCCGGCTCCGTTGCAGCGGAGCCGGGCCTTGTTGCATTTGCCCAGATAAAATCTGCAAAATGAACCTGTCCCTTTTTGGCAGGTTAGCGGAGCTTGCTGGTCTCGAAGTACTCGGGGAACTGGTCCAGAACCTCGGTTTGGTTGCGGAACATCATGTGCAGGTGCTTGCTGACCAAAAAGCTCGCTTCGATGGGGTCGCGACCGGCGATAGCGCGGCGAATCTGCTTGTGCTCGTTCACGATGTCCTGATTGTCGAGAACCTGCGTGGCAGCGCGCAGCCAGCGAAAGCGCTCAAGGTCGGCATTGGTCTCTTCGAGCCACGACCACACGGTGCTGCGACATGCGATGCTAAAAATCATGTGATGCATGAGGTTGTCGCTCAAAAAGAAGCCGATGCGATCCTCTTCGGCCATGGCCTTTTCCTGCAGCACGATGGCGCGGTCGAGCTGCTCGATGCCAGCCGACGTGGCGCGCGCGCAGCACTCCACGATCACCTGCTTTTCCAGATGCTCGCGGATGTAACAGGCACTCTCGGCAAGGGTGAGGTTGATGGGCGAGACGTAGGTACCGCTCTGGGGCACGGTGCGCACCAGGCCTTCCTGCGCCAAACGAACCAAAGCCTCGCGCACAGGGGTGCGCCCCATATCTAGGTCGTCGCAAAGTTGCTTGACGCCCAGCTTTTCGCCCGGCTTGTAGTCCAGGTAGACGATTTTGCGTCGAATGGTGTGGTAGGACTGGTCCTGTAGGCTCGTTTCCTGCTCGCCGACGTGCATCGATTCTTCCATAGCGCCTCGCAACTGTTCTATCAAACTCATATGTCAGTTGTTAATTATGCCGCGAATCAGCTCTCCGCGGTGGGTAATTCGGCTGTTGCCTGAGAACTATTGCGGCATCTTAGTCTGTGTTTGCGCAAGGCTGCGCTCAATGTTGCCGTATCATAAGCCGTCGCAAACGTGAAATAGAAAGAAGGAATCCCATATGCAACTGGCAAATATCGTACGCGAGCGCTGGAAAGGCGTCTTGTTCTGCCTGGTCATCGCTATCCCCGCGACGTTGCTCGGCAAACAGATTGAGGTGGTCGGCGGGCCGGTATTTGCCATCCTCTTTGGCATGGTCCTGGCGCTCGTCTTTCCCAAGAATCGTCGCGAACAGCTCGCCGCCGGCGTCACCTATACGTCCAAAAAAGTCTTGCAGTACGCGGTAATCCTGCTTGGCTTTGGCATGAACCTCTCCCAGATTCTGTCCAAGGGCGCCCAGTCGCTGCCGATTATCGTGGCGACAATCTCGACCTCGCTTGTCATCGCCTTTGTGCTCTGCCGCGTTATGAACGTGCCGGGTAAGATCGCGACGCTTGTGGGTGTGGGTTCGTCGATTTGTGGCGGTTCTGCCATCGCCGCGACCGCACCCGTCATCGATGCCGACGATCGCGAGATTGCCCAGGCTATTTCGGTCATCTTCCTGTTTAACGTTATCGCGGCGCTCGTGTTTCCGACGCTCGGCGGCATGCTCGGGCTGACCAACGAGGGCTTTGGCCTGTTTGCCGGTACCGCCATCAACGACACCTCGTCCGTAACGGCTGCGGCGAGCGCTTGGGACAGCATGCATCCCGGCGCCAATGTGCTCGAGAGCGCCACGGTGGTCAAGCTCACCAGGACGCTGGTCATTATCCCCATCACGTTGGTCCTCGCATGCTGGCAGATGCATCTGGCGCGCAAGGCCGGCGGCGACGCCAAAAGCACGTTCTCGCTTAAACGCGCGTTTCCCATGTTTGTGCTGTTTTTTGTGCTGGCGAGCGTGATCACTACGGTGCTTCAGCTTCCTGCATCCATTACGGCGCCCATCAAGGAGCTGTCGAAGTTCTTTATTGTGATGGCCATGGCGGCTATTGGTTTTAATACCGATATCGTCGAGCTGGTCAAAAAGGGCGGCAAGCCCATCGCGCTGGGCTTTTGCTGCTGGATTGGCATTGCGTGCATGAGTTTGGGAATGCAGCACGTGCTGGGAATCTGGTAGAGAAGTAGCTTATTTGCGTGCTGCGTGCTGGTGAGCGCATTCTCACGGTGGAGCGATAGGAGCTCTTGCGGGTATGGCTTGTCCGCAGGTTTATAAGTCCCGAAGAGCTCTTATCGCCCCGCCAGGATGGCGATGCGGGGCAACACCTATACTCGCAGGACGGCGCTTTCTGCCCTATAGTGTTTGGTGAGCAATATCGTTCAATTTTGAAACACTCGGTCGTGCGACCGTCGGCGGCTGCATGTCGCCGCGGACAGGGGCAAATCATGGATAGCGATGCCAAGCTGAACATCTTGACCGAGGCCCTGGCTGCTGCCGGGGCCTCGGCATTGGCAATCGATGCGCGTGGGGACGTCGCGATCTCGACCATGAATGACGCGGCGCTTGAGCGGGATGTGGCGGCTTTTGTTGCTGAGCGCCTCGACCGTATAGGAGACGGCGCGCGTCTGGTTATGGGGCGTGCGGGTACGCGCCTGAGCCTGGCCGTTCGCCCCACCGACAAAGAGGGCGGGGGCCTTTGGGTCGTCGTGGTCCGCGAGGTGCGCGGCGCCGCGGCGCATGCGGGCATCGAATGGCTCAACGCCGACGAAGTTGAGGCCCGCTACGAATCGAGCGCGTACGGCATCGTTGAAGGCGCCGCTGCGGTAGCTGCACCGGTTGCCGAGAGCTATGCGCGCGGCGTGCCCCTTATGCTCGAGGGCGAGCTTGGCGCAGGTCAGGTCGAGATTGCCAAGCGCCTCTATCTGGACGGTCCTTTTGCCGATCAGCCCTTTGTTTCCGTCGCGCTCGATGAGCTCACCGAGCGCGGTTGGCGCCATGTGCTCAAAAGCGCCGAATCGCCGTTGTTCCAAACGGAGCTGACCCTTTGCATTGAGGGCTGGAACGCGGTTGGCCCCCAGCGCCTCCGCGAGCTGGTCTCCACGATGGCCGACACCGCGTTGGCGACGCGCTGCCATGTGGTGCTGACGGCGAATGACATGCCGGGCGGCAGCGAAAGTGATCAAGCCGCCTTTGTGACCGAGCGCTTCGCCTGTGCGGTGAGCGTGGCGCCGGCAATCGCCGAGCAGGGAGCCGCGTCGACGAAGGTTGCGCGCTATTTGGAATATCTCGCTGACGCATTTGGGACGGCAGCGCCCACGCTGTCTGCCGCGGCGACGAAGACGCTCGATGCTTACCGCTGGCCGCGCAATTATCTGCAGCTCCGCGAGGTCTCGGAACGACTGTATATATTGGTGGGGGCGGGCACGGTGGACCGCGCTGTGGCGGAGGAAGTGCTCGCCCAAGAGGACGTGATTAAGACCGCAACCTTTGGCGCCCCGACACTCGAAAGCGACCTGTATATCCTGCGACCGCTGGCCGATACCGAGCGAGATATCGCGCATCTGGTTGTAGATCATCTCCACGGCAATCGAACCCGTGCGGCGGAGGTGCTGGGCATAAGCCGTACAACGCTGTGGCGCTTGCTGAAGGACGATGACCGTTGAGCGAGGCGTCCGTGACCGCGCGCGACGCGTGTGCTACAGTCCAAAGCGTTATTGTTTCGATTTGGTTACGGCGTGCGAGGGCATATGGCTGAGACTTCAAAACCGAGCCGCAGAAGGCGGAGCGCCGCGCCGGTCAACCGACGCACGACATCGGTGACGTGGGGCAAACACGCCTCGGGGTTTGATGGCTCGTTCAAGCGCACTAAATATGGCTATCCTTCGGCAAGCGCCCGCTTGGCCATGCAGGCAGAGTCCTCGCTGTGGGGCCGCAAACGCGTGGTGGGCTCAAAGCTCAAGCACGACGGAACGCTCGGTTACATCAGCCGAGGGGCGGCTCGCCGCAGCGGACTCAATCCGGCTGGTTGGCATCGTTATGTTCCGATCGCGGTCGTCGTTGCGGTGATCGTCATCGCACTCGCTGCGCTTGGCTACGCCGGCGGTGGCGCCAACTTGGACGCAGTGTTTAAATCGCCCGAGCTCGCGCATGCAGGCACAGAAGTTGTCGAGGGCGCTCAGACCCAGACGGGCGTCGCACCCCAGCGCGGCATCGTTGCGGCGGCCTCCACCATCGCCGATGCTCAAAAGGACGAGGGCGAACAAGGCAGCGAAGCCGAAACGACTCACACGAACGAAACGACGACAACGGCGACGTCAATATAAGTTGCGAGTGGGGTAGCTAAAATAGCCCCGTCCAAAATTAGCTACCCCCGCTGACGCTCCTGGGTTACCTTACGTACACCACGTTGTCGCGGCGCGGCTTTGCCTCGGGTAGCGCGTCCTCGGCGTAGCCAAGAATGCAGTTACCGACACCGCGCAGGCTGCCGTCGGCGGGCAGGCCCCAGCTGGCCAGCAGCTCCAAGCCCTCGGGCGAGTCAAAGACCTCATGCGCGCGGTGAATCCAGCACGAATCGACACCCAGTGCATAGGCGGCGTTGAGCAAGTTGCCCATGGCGAGCGAGCCGTCTTCCAGATGTGTGGGCACGCTGCGGTCAACCAGCACCACCACAACGGTCTTGGCGCCATAGAAGGGGTCGCTGTTGCTGTCCATGACCTGGGCGTTGAGCTGTGAGAGACGCTTGACGGTCGCGGGGTCGGTGACGGCGACAAACGTCACCGGCTGGCGGCCCATGCCGCTCGGTGCATATTGGCCGGCTTCAATAATACGTGCAAGCTTTTCGGCCTCGACGGGACGATCGCTGTAGTTGCGGCAGCTGCGGCGGTGAATGAGTGCTTCGATAGTCTCCATGGTGTCTCCTTGCGGTGGCGTTGCAGATGCCCCGTTCATACCCGTCGGGCTTAAACGATAGACGGTCAATTGCCCGGCCAAAAGGATAGATTCCAATTGGGAAAGTAGGTTTGCATAAAAGTACCTTCAGAATGTGACAAACAAATGGGATGGTTAAACGTTTTATCCCGTCTACCCTGCGGTTTTTTACCACTTGCCTAAATGACGAACGCATAACCTCTGATAAAGGTTTTACTAAAGGAGTACCAACGTTTATCAATGCGCCGTGGTGGCGCCGGGCCAGGAGGTAACATCATGTTCCAGGCTGGAGATGTCGTCGAGACCGATTTCGAAGGATTTCTGAAGCTGCTGCGTTCCAAGACGCGCGCTTTCGTGTCGATCAACGATCACGAGTACTACATCACGCACACCGATGGCTATTGGCGTGTTCAGGATTGCGAGGCCCTCAACGACAAGGGCCACTTTACTGACTGCTCTGAGTTGGTCAACACGGTCTGCGAGGTCGTCGAGCTGCCGTGGATTGCCGGCAAGAGCCTGCATGACAGCTTCTCGGGCGCTACGGTCTATGAGGCCGTCGCCGCTTAACAGGCAATAAAACCCGATTTTCACGTGACCGCTGGCGCCGCCCCCGCGCCGGCGGTCTTTTTCTGCCGATAGGCCATAAAATGCGCGCATTTGCGGAGAGCCTGTTGACGATAGTCAAAACTCGGACTAATCTAGAGACACAAAATTGGTCAAAAATCGGACAATCGAATGGTGGGATAGATGAATAGTGCGGTTACGCTGGTCGACTTCGATCGGTTGCTCAATGGACTCGACCATATCTATTCGGAGTTCTCGCGCGCCTGCGGCCTTTCGGACTGCGCCTATTGGATGCTCGTCGACACCAGCACGGCGGGCGGCAGTATTGCCGTAAGCCGTCTGACAAGCGAATGGTTCTACAGCAAGCAGACCATCAACTCGGCAATTAAAACCTTGACGGCGCGGGGCTTCGCAACGTTGGAGTTTGCCGAAGGCAGTCGTAAGAGCAAGGTTGTGAGCCTGACCGAAGAGGGCAGGCGATTTGCCGAGCGTTATGCGTTGCCGGCACTCAAGGCCGAACAGCGAGCCTTTGGCGCGCTTGAGCCATGTGAGCAGCGCGAGATTATGCGCTTGATCGGCAAATTCTCTCAGGTGCTCGGCGATGAGTGCGATGCCTTTAAGCAGCATATCGCTGCCGAGAGCCAAGCCGAGAATCAAGGTGAGGGGGAGTCGTGCGACTGTTAATGAGGTTTCTAAAGCCATATCGAGGGCTTGTCGCAGTGACGCTGCTGGTGCTGCTGGTGGATAACGTCGGTACGCTGTTGGTTCCCACGATGCTGGCGAACATGGTCAACACCGGTATTACCACGGGCGATGTCGACTACATTTTACGCAACGGCCTATACATGTTTATCGCAACCAGCATGGCTAGCGGCGGCACGGTGCTGGGCTGCTATCTTTCGGCGCGCCTGGCCGCCAACGTGGCTTGCGATATTCGCAATGCCGTGTACGACAAATCGCTCGAGCTCGCGGCCAGCGATTTTGAGCGCTTTGGCACCGGATCGATGATCACGCGCTCGCTCAACGACATCAACGTGATTCAGCAGGCGATTCTGCAGACGATTCAGCTGGTGCTGCCCGTGCCGTTTTTGGCTGTGGCGGGCATCATCTTCGCCTGGTTTATCGATCCCGCCATGGGCACGCTTCTGGGCGTAGTCGTTGCGATTGTGCTGGTGGCGGCGGTCTTTACGGTTGCCAACGCGGCGCCGATTTTTATGCGCCTACAGGGCTTTATCGACCGCATGAACGTGGTGCTGCGCGAGAATATTGTGGGCGTGCGCGTCATCCGTGCGTTTAACAAGGAGCGCCACGAGGAACGGCGTCTGGACGAGGTGTTTAGCGAATACGCCGCCAACGCCATCAAAGTCAACCACCTGTTTGTGGGCCTCGACAGCTCAAGCTTCTTTTTGATGAACATCGCCGAGGTGGCGGTGCTGTGGGTGGGCGGCAACCGCGTAGGCGCCCACGCCATGCAGATTGCGAGTATCTCGGCGGTGCTGGAGTATGCAATTCTGATCCTGTTCTTTGTGATGATGGCCCAGATGGTGGTGCTGACGCTTCCGCGTGCTGCCGCGTGCCTGAACCGTGCGCAGCAGGTGTTGGAGATTGAGCCGAGCATCGTCGATGGCGAGCGCACGCTGGATGACGGGGCGCGCGAGCCCCAAGACGAAGCCGATGCGGTGGCCGTGTTCGACCACATGTCGTTTCGCTTTGACGATGCCGACGAGGACACCCTGTGCGACCTGAGCTTTGCCTGCCGTCGCGGTCAGACGACTGCGATCGTTGGCTCGACAGGCTCGGGCAAATCGACGGTGGCAAAGCTTCTGCTGCGCTTCCACGATGCCACCAAGGGCTCCATTCGCCTGAATGGTGTGGACCTGCGCGAGCTTACGCAAGACGAAATCCGCGGGCGCATTGCCTATGTGCCGCAGAAGGCGTGGCTGTTCTCGGGCACGGTAGCGAGCAACCTTCGCTTTGGTAACGAAGGCGCGACCGAGGGCGACATGCTTCACGCGCTTGAGGTTGCCCAGAGCACCTTTGTACTCGACCAACCGCAGGGGCTCGATACCCCGGTTGCCCAGGGCGGTACGAACTTTTCGGGCGGCCAGCGCCAGCGCCTGGCCATTGCTCGCGCGCTCATGAAGCAGGCCGATTTGTACATCTTCGATGACAGTTTTTCGGCCCTGGACTTTAAGACCGATGCGGCCCTGCGCCATGCATTGCAAGACGAGACGCGCGATGCCGCGGTGCTCATCATCGCGCAGCGCATCTCGACGATTCTGCATGCCGACCAGATTGTCGTGCTCAAGGATGGCGAGGTTGTGGGCTTGGGCACGCATGGCGAGCTTATGGAAACCTGCGAGGTGTACCGCGCCATCGCGGAATCGCAGATGAAGGGAGGTGAGTAGCATGACCGAGGAGCTCAAGAAGCAGGGCGGCCTTGTCGATGCCGCCGCTGCGGACGCTGCCGAGGAAGCGGTCGAGCGGGCTGCCATGTCGACCGAGCTGGATGACGCCGCCAAGGCTGCAGCCGAGCGCGAGGCTCGCCGCCAAGCGCTCTACGAGGAAAACGAGCGCGCCGAGGACGAGCGCGCCCGCGCTGAGGCAGAGCGCATGCGCGATGTGGACGACGAGGACGAGGACGAGAAACCCCGCGACACCTGGGCGACGGTGCGCCGCCTGTGGAGCGAGGCTGCCGGCGACCATTGGCGCTTCTATATCGTGTTCGCGAGCATTGTGTTCTATGCCATCTTTAACACCGCTGCGCCGGCATATAGCGCCCGTGTGATCGATGAGCTGTGGGGCCACATTCAGGTGGCGTTTGCCAACGATACCACCTTCAGCATCACCTGGGAGAACTGCGGCAGGACCATCTTCATCTACTTTATGATTTGGACGGCCGCCGCCTCGTTCTACGCACTCCAGAGCTTTTTGATGTCGAGCGTTGCCGAGCGCCTCAACCTGCGCCTACGCAACCGCATCGCACAAAAGCTCAACCGTCTGCCGCTTGCCTTTTTTGACGCACATCGTCCCGGTGAGGTCGTCAGCCGTGCGACCAACGACTTGGACAAGATGTCCGAGAGCATGCAGCGCGGCTTGCTGCAGCTTCTGGTGTCGATCGGTACCGTGGTGGGTGCCGTGAGCGTGATGTTCGTGTTTAGCGTGCCGCTCACGCTCGTCTTTTTGTTCTTTACGGCGCTTTCGCTGCTGGTGACGAAGGTCGTTTCGCGCCGCACGCACGATGTGACGGGCGAGCGCCAGGAGTGGGTGTCCAAGATTACGAGCGCGGTCGAGGAAGGCTACTCGGGCCGTCTGGTAATCCGTGCGTTCAACCGCGAGCGCCAGAGCTCTGCCGAGGTGCACGAGGCTTCGAAGGAGCTGGCGCGCGTGAGCACCAAGGCCGACTTTATGATCAATGCCGTCGGCCCTGCGGTGCGCTTTATCGGCCGTTTGGCGCAAATCGTGATTGCGCTTGTGGGCTGCAGCATGTTGGTTGCCGGACATATGACCGTCGGCGTGTTCCAGGCGTTCTTCCAGTTTATCTACGAGGCATCCGAGCCCATGACGCAGCTGTCGTTTACCTTTAACTCGCTGCAGAGCGCGCTGGCAAGCGCGGAGCGCGTGTTCGACCTGCTCGACGAGTCCGAGATGGAAGCCGATCCGTTGCCGGCGGTCGCCGCCAAGCTGCCGGGCAAGGTGGAGGGCCACGTCGCCTTTGAGCATGTGCGCTTTGGCTACGCGCCCGACAAGCCGCTCATGCGCGACGTGTCGTTTACCGCCGAGCCGGGCCAGAAGATTGCCGTGGTGGGAACCACGGGCGCAGGCAAGACGACGCTCATCAACCTGCTCATGCGCTTCTACGAGATTGACGGCGGGCGTATTACGCTCGACGGCGTGGATACGAGCCGCATGGACCGCGGCGAGCTACGGCAGCAGTTTGGCATGGTGCTGCAGGACGCCTGGCTGTTCGATGGCACGATTGCCGAAAACATCGCCTACGGCTGCCCCGAGGCGACGCGCGAGGAGATTGTCGCGGCCGCTCGTGCCGCGCAGGTCGACTTCTTTGTGCGCACCATGCCGCAGGGCTACGACACGCGCGTGGCCAACGATGCCGAGAGCATCAGCCAGGGCCAGCGTCAGCTGCTGACCATCGCACGCGTGCTGCTCAATAACCCGGCGATTCTCATCCTGGACGAGGCGACCTCAAGCGTGGACACGCGCACCGAGCTTGCCATCGGCCGCGCCATGGACGCGCTCATGCGCGGGCGCACCAGCTTTGTGATCGCGCATCGCCTGTCGACGATCGTGGACGCCGACCTGATCTTGGTCATGGACCACGGCAACATCATCGAGCAGGGCACGCATAAGGAGCTGCTCGCAGCCGAGGGTGCCTACGCCGACCTCTATCTGAGCCAGTTCGCATAATGTGACAAAGGGACAGTCTCTTTGCCACATCACAAATAAGGCGCGCCGGGGGTGAATTCCCTGGCGCGCCTTTGCGTTGATGCCGATGTCGTTTTGTGCCGCTTGCGTTCCTAGCGTTCGTCCACGAGCTTGGCGACGAGGGCCTTGAGCTCGGCCACCTCTCGCTCGAGTTCCTTGACGCGGCGGGCATTCTCGGTGATGCCCTGGCGGTTGAGGGCGGACTGCTCGGCGGCGTCATCGGGCATGTACTCGCGATGCTGCTTGGCGTCGAAACTCTCCTCGAACACACGGCAGCCGTTGCGCTTGATGATGCGTCCCGGCACGCCCACGACGGTGCAGTTGTCGGGGACGTCCTTAACGACGACCGAGTTGCCGCCGATCTTGACGTTGTTGCCGATGCGGATGTTGCCGAGCACCTTGGCGCCCGTGCCCACCGTGACATTGTTGCCCAGGGTGGGGTGACGCTTGCCGGTCTCGTTGCCGGTGCCGCCGAGCGTGACGCCCTGGTAGAGCACACAGTTGTCGCCCACAATGGTGGTCTCGCCGATGACGACGCCCATGGCGTGGTCGATAAAGAAATGCCTGCCGATCTGTGCCGCGGGGTGAATCTCGACGCCGGTGATGTGGCGGGTGATTTGCGAGAGCACGCGGGCGAGCGAGCGATGTCCATGCTCCCACAGCCAGTGCTCGGGCACGTGGTTCCACTTGGCGTGCAGGCCAGGATAGGAAAGGAAGATGACCAGACCGTTTTGCGCGGCGGGGTCCTGCGCTTGGACGGTCTTGATGTCCTCGCGAATGGTATTGATAAAGCTCACCGGCCGCCCTCCCTTAGCGCCATGGCAATGCGATTCAATAAAGTATAGCGATTCGCTAGGGATTAGGAAGGACAATCTTGGCGGCATTGCGCGACAGGTGTCAGTTATGCAAACTTGCTGGTAATGGAGTCATGCTTTTGTGGGGTTGCGCACGAGGGGGCACCGCAACCGTATACTGGTCAACTTGGACGTATCCGCGCCCACAACTGAGAGGTTTTACTTCATGGGTTTCATCAATTTTATTGCCGAGCTGCTTAAGGACCCGCGCACCGCGATCGCCAGCTGGATCGCCGCCGGCCCGCTTATGGCCTACGGCTGCGTGTTCCTGATCATCTTTATCGAGACGGGCGTGGTGTTCTTCCCGTTCCTTCCCGGTGATTCGCTGCTGTTCGCCTCGGGTTTCTTTGCCCACAATGGCGGCTTTAACATTGTGGCGCTTCTGGCCACCGCATGGGCCGCTGCCATTTTGGGCGATCAGTGCAACTTTATGATCGGTCACTTCTTTGGCAAAAAGATCATCGCTTCGGGCAAGGTCAAGGCTATGACGCCCGAGCGCATCAAAAAGTCCGAGGATTTCTTGGACAAGTGGGGCCACCTGGCCATCTTCCTGGGTCGCTTCTTCCCGTTTATCCGCACCTTTGTGCCCTTTATTGCCGGTATGGGCGGCATGCACTGGCGCAACTTTGTCATCTTTAACGTGCTGGGTGGCATTACCTGGTCAACGCTCTTTACACTGCTGGGCTACTTCTTTGGTGGCATTCCCTTTGTACAGGAGCACTTTGAGCTGCTAATCGTTGGCATCGTTGCCGTGTCGATCATCCCGACCGTGGTCGGTCTGGTCAAGGCTAAGCTGGGCAAAAAGAACGCATAGCTCGAGCCAACGCGCAAACCGTGCAGTTGAGGCCCGTCCCCGTTTACGGTGGCGGGCCTCTTCAGCTTCGGTCAAATGAAAATACTTTACTTAGTTAAAGAAAAGCGTTTTATCAGACGCGTACGGGGAGTACAATCTCGTGCATGCGAATCGACGTGCCATCGGCTTTGGCGCTGTTCGCGTGTCCCGTCCGGCTCTACGCTCCGGGCGTGCGACGTTGCGACGCGGCCGGCCTCGGTCCTTGCGTGCGGGTTCGCGAGTTTGCAACTGTGTATGTAAGGAGCGACATATGACTGTCGAGAAGAAGGATATCGATTGGGGTAGCCTCGGCTTTGGCTACATGAAGACCGATTACAGCTACGAGGCCCATTGGAAGGACGGCGAGTGGGACGAAGGCGGCCTGACCACCGACCACACCCTGCATGTCTCCGAGTGCGGCGGCATCTTCCATTACTGCCAGGAGGTCTTTGAGGGCCTGAAGGCCTACACCGCCGAGGACGGCAGCATCGTCTGCTTCCGCCCCGATATGAACGCCGAGCGTATGTACAACTCTGCGCAGCGCCTCGAGATGCCCCCGTTCCCCAAGGACAAGTTCGTTGAGGCCGTCAAGCAGGTCGTTTCTGCCAACGCCGCCTGGGTTCCGCCCTTCGGTTCCGGCGCGACCCTGTACGTGCGTCCGTTTATGATCGGCTCCGGTGACGTGATCGGCGTGGCTCCCGCTCCTGAGTACACGTTCCGCATTCTCGTGACCCCGGTCGGTCCGTACTTTAAGGGTGGCCTCAAGCCCGTTAAACTGCGCGTTTCCGAGTACGACCGCGCCGCGCCGCACGGCACCGGCAACATCAAGGCCGGCCTGAACTACGCCATGTCCCTCAAGCCCACGATGGAGGCTCACCGCGAGGGCTATGCCGAGAACCTGTATCTCGACTCCGAGTCCCGCACCTATGTCGAGGAGACCGGCGGTGCCAACGTCCTGTTCGTGAAGGAGGACGGCACGCTCGTCGTTCCGCAGTCGCACACTGACTCCATCCTGCCCTCTATCACCCGTCGTTCGCTCGTTCAGGTTGCTCAGGACCTGGGCATGACCGTTGACCAGCGTCCCGTCGAGTGGGCCGAGGTCAAGGCCGGCACCTTTGTGGAGTGCGGCCTGTGCGGCACCGCTGCCGTCATCTCCCCGGTTGGCGAGATCGACAACAAGGTTTACGGCGCCGACGAGACTGTGACCTTCCCGGCTGGCTACACCGAGATTGGCCCTGTGATGAAGAAGCTCCGCGAGACCCTGACTGGTATCCAGTCTGGTGCTGTCGAGGATAAGCACAACTGGGTTTACACCGTCGCGTAAGCTGTCTTACCTATCCGGGCAGAGAGCAAGTTCCCCCCCGGCGCGTCCTCGGACATGCAAGAAGCCCTCGCTGCGCACTTCGTGCGGCGAGGGCTTCTTGCGTCCTGCGGAGTGCGCCGGGGGGGGGGACTTGCTCTCTGCCCTGCGGGTTCGGCGATGTCACAACGGGCAATGATTAATCTGAAAAAAGATGATGCGCGGTCTATTGGCCGCGCGTTGTGCGTGGATAAGAAAAGGGCCCAAGGTTTGTGCCTTGGACCCTAAAGGGTTGATGAACTGGCTTAAGACTCGGCCGTGATTGTTAGAACTTGACGGTCGGGGCCTGGCGGGCTGCTTCGGCGGCCTCGAAGCCCTGGCGCTCCTTAAACTGGAAGATGCCGGCAAAGATGACAGCCGGGAACGTCTGAATGGCGTTGTTGTAGCTGAGCACGCAGTCGTTGTAGCTCTGGCGTGCATAGCTAATCTTGTTCTCGGTATCCTCGAGCGATGCCTGCAGCTGCGTAAAGTTGGTGTTTGCCTTAAGATCGGGATAGGCCTCGGCTACGGCGAAGAGCTGGCGCAGCGCACCGGTCAGCACGTTGTCGGCTTCCATCTTGGCCTCGGGCGTGGTGGCCTTGACGGCGGTGTTACGCGCGCTGATCACGGCGGAGAGCGTCTCCTGCTCGTGCTTGGCGTAGCCCTTGACGGTCTCGACCAGGTTGGGGATCAGGTCGTTGCGGCGCTGCAGCTGCGTATCGATGTTCTGCCAGGCGTTATCGATGCGGTTACGCTTGGTGACCATGTTGTTGTAGATGCCGGCGATGGCGCAGACAATCACAATGACAACAACGATGCCGATGATGACGGTAATCATGATGTCTCCGTTTCGAATGGCCGCGGCGGCATGCGCCAGCTGCCGTTGGTATAACGCTACTAGTATACCCGCAACGTTTTGCCGTGCCGAACTTTCCGGTAAGCGCTGTGTTTTCGGCGGGGCCGGCACCGGGGCAAAGCGCGCGAGGTACAGGTGTAAGATATGCGACAGATTGACGAGTGTTGTCTTTGCCCTGAGGATGGCGATACCAGTGGACCTTCGCATTAAGAAAACCTACCGCGCCCTTTTCGATGCCTTCACCGAGCTTCTCGAGGAGCATCGTTTTGAGGACCTGACGGTTGCCATGCTGTGCGACCGGGCCATGATTCGCCGCACGACGTTCTACAAGCACTTTCGCGACAAGAACGATTACTTTGCCTTTTATATCGATGAGCTCATGTCGGGCTTGCCGCAAAAACAGCCCGATGAGGCCGGCGCAGTGTCTGCCGAGGACGTGCGCGCGCTTCGGCACGCGATTTTGGACGATGCCATGGATTTGATTCTGACGCACGAGCGGCTCATGGATAACATTTTGGCAAGCAGCATGTCGGGCATGTTGACCAACGTTATTTGCGACCGCATTGCCCGCTCCATCCGCGAGCGTGTGATGAACGTGCTTGCCGAGGATGCCCTGGCCCCCGTGTCACTCGAGACGACGTCTGAGTTTGTCGCCGGCGGTATTATTCGACTTTTCACGATATGGTGGGAATCGGGCCACGATCTTGAGCGTCGACCTGAGATAGCCGACGTGGTCGATGCGTTGTTTGAGCGGACCATGACACCGGTGCATCACTAGGAGTGGCGGAGAGAGGGGGATTCGAACCCCCGGAACGCTCTCGCGCTCAACGGTTTTCAAGACCGCCGCATTCAACCGCTCTGCCATCTCTCCGTGAGTCGTAATGATAGCATCGTTTTGAATTTGCAACAGGGAAGGCGAACGATGACGATCACCGAAATCGACGAGAAGTTCATGCGCGAGGCGTTGGCGGAGGCGCGCGCCGCTGCTGCGGTGGGCGAGGTGCCCATCGGAGCCGTAGTGGTGCGCGACGGTGAGATCGTCGCGAGGGCGCACAATCGGCGCGAACTCGACCAGGACCCTTCGGCTCATGCCGAGTTTGCGGCCGTGTGCGCCGCTGCCCAGGCGCTTGGCCGCTGGCGCCTTTTCGACTGTACGGTTTATGTGACGTTGGAACCCTGCTGCATGTGCGCGGGCCTTATGGTCAACGCGCGCGTGGGGCGCTGCGTGTATGGCGCGAGTGATGCCAAGGCGGGCGCGCTGGGTTCGCTGTATGACCTGAATGCCGACTCGCGCCTGAATCATCGGTTTAACGTGACGGCTGGGGTCCTGGCGGATGAATGCCGCGAGCTGCTGAGTAGCTATTTTGGCGGTCTGCGCGGAGCGGGCGGCGCTGATTGCGGTTGTGGGGCCGATCTTGAAGCACACGCCGCTCACGCCGCAGCGCTTGCAGGTGCCGGTGAGGATGCTGGCACGGCGGTTGACTTTGGTCCTGCGTGCCGCCGACCCCGCCGTGTGCTGTTGGCGATCGACTCCTTTAAGGGCAGCGTTTCGAGCGCGCAGGCGGAGGCGGCGGTTGCCGAAGGCGTGCGCCGCGTTTGGCCCGATGCCGAGGTGCGCGCATTGCCGCTGGCAGATGGTGGCGAGGGAACGCTCGATGCCGTTGCCGCCTGCGGTGGCGAGCTCTCAACCTGCGAGGTCGCAGGGCCCTTGGGCGACCGCGTGTCTGCCCGGATGCTGGTTGATGTCGAGCACAAGTCCGCGGTCATCGAGATGGCCGAGGCGGCCGGCATTGGGTATTCGCCTTGTACGGAGTCGGCGGTGTTGGCGGCCACAACCTATGGCGTGGGCGAGCTCATGCTTCGCGCGGTTCGCATGGGCGCAAAGACACTCTATATTGGTCTGGGCGGCAGCGCCACCAACGACGGTGGCGCCGGCATGCTGCAGGCGCTGGGCGCGCGTGTGGTCGATGATCAGGACTGCGATGTCGCCCCCGGTCTTGCCGGCCTTGAGCAGGTGGCGAGCGTTGATTTGGCGCCCGCGCTGCAGGCTTTGGATGATGCTCGCATCGTTGTGCTTTCGGATGTCGAGAATCCGCTCGTGGGGCGTCGAGGCGCACTGGCGGTGTTTGGCGGGCAGAAGGGCCTGCCGGCGGATGATGTCGAGGTGCTGCGCAGATACGACGGCTGGATGGTCGGCTACGGTCGCTTGCTCGATGCGGCGATTGCCAGAGCTCGAGCCCAGGGGTTGTTGCGCACACCCGAGGGCGCACGGACATTTGGCTCGGTGCTCGGTGTACCCGGCGCGGGCGCTGCCGGTGGCTTGGGCGCGGCGTTGCTGGCGCTCGGCGCGGAGCTACGCTCGGGTGTGGAGACGGTGCTCGACCTCGTGGGGTTTGACGAGCGCGTGCGCGATGTCGACCTGGTCATAACGGGCGAGGGCAATATGGACGAGCAATCCGCCGCCGGTAAGGCACCGGTGGGTGTGGCTCGTCGTGCGAAGCGATATGGCAAGCCGGTGGTCGCCGTCGTGGGCGGTCGCGCCGTCAACCTGGACGCGGTATATGGGCAGGGTATTGACTTGGTTTTGCCGATTTGCCGCAAGCCCATGGACCTGGAACGGGCACTCGATTCGCAAGAAGCCACAACCAACCTCATCTGTGCCGGCGAGGCAGCCGCCCAATCCTACGACCTCGCTCGCCTCTAAGGCCTATCTCCCTATAAGTTGCGGTGAAATACGGAGTGTTTTTGCCTTTAAGGTGCCAATTCAGTCCGTATTCCACCGCAACTTCGAGAATGTCCATTCGAGGTTGGCTGCCTTGTGCCTTGGGTCGGACCGCCTGCCACGAAACGTGGCCATCTACTACGTTAAACCGGCCACCCTCGACCATTCCGGAATTTGCAAAACAAAACCGCAGGTAGAAAGCTTGCCGATTTTCGAAAAAGTCGGCTATGGTTGACCTCTGTGGCCTAAACGTAGTAGATGGGCCCTTTCTGTGGTGCGGCACCAAGCCGGTCATTTTGGGATGGGACTATTTTGACTACTCATTGGCTGCTCTGGCAATCGGGCTGCAAAAGTAGTCAAAAAAGCTCCGTCCCAAATTAGCTACCTTGCTCTGGCGGGCGGGAGCAGGTAAGATATACCGAGCGCCTAGCGCGTTCGATGGGTTCGGATGACGACATGTTCCGAATCTGGTCAGGTCCGGAAGGAAGCAGCCATAAGGAGCCTCTGTCGGGCATCCGAATCCATCGAGCGCACGGGCGTTTTTTGGTGCCGCGACATGGCCCGGCCGGCGGCGAGGTATTTGGTGTCTCGCTGGTCCTCGGCTTCGCCTGCGGGATCGCTCGACTACCAAACACCTCGCCGCCGGTCGGGCCCCGTCGTTCAAAAATCACCCGTAAAGGCGCGTTTATCTAATTAAATCTATCCCTTGCGGAATGCGGCTTGCTGGTGTTGTCTGGGCATTGAAGGCTATGTGGTTCAAGAGGCGGCGGTGCTGTTGCTTGAATTTTTACAGTTAAAGAGGCCCGTTTCCCTGGGTTGGGGAAACGGGCCTCTTTTTGTCTCTGGGTTTGTGGATTGGCGAAGGTAGTATGCTTTGGCGGCTATTTTGAGTTCTTGAGGCGGCGTGTGGCTGTGGCGGTTATTCCGAGGCCTGCGGCGGCGACTGCTGCGAGTGCGATTGCGCTCGGCGCTGCATCGCCCGTGTTCGCGAGCTTGCCGGCGGTCGTATCTGCTTGCTTGCCGCTGCTCGAGTTCGCCTGCTTGGTGGAGCTTGGCGGGGTATTTTTGCCGGTCGCGGACGAGCCGGTGGGCTGTGTCGTCTCGGTCGGTTGCGCTGAGCCGGAGGGAGGTGTTGTCTCGGTGGGTTTTGTTATCTCGGGTGAGGCGGCCTTATCTGCTGCGGCTTTTGCCTCTTCGTATGCCTTGCAGGCATCGTCATAGGCCGTTTGCGCCTTTTTCAAATCGTCGAGGAGCGCATCTCGCTTGGCTATGTCCTCATCGATGTGGGCTTTAGCTTCCTCCGCCTCACTTTCGGAATCCTGAACCTGTCTTTCCTGGCTTTCGAGCCGGCGTCGGTAGGAGTGAAGATCATCTTCACAAGATTTCTCTCGCCTTTCTGCCGACATGATCTCACGTCGCAACTGCTTAATATGCTCTTTAGTAGCTGTGCTGGGCTCCTCGTCGCCGAGTGCTTCAAGTGCCTTATCTAATTCTGCCTGAAGGCCGCTTGTCCGGCTGTGGGCCTCATCGTATTTGGCTTGGGCTGCATCGACGTTCGCTTGCATGGCGGGAAGGCGTTCCCTCCGTTTGGCGGCTTCCGTCACCACCATGTCGTAGATCTCTTGAAAAGCGGCAATGTCATCATCGATTGCCGCAAGTTTCTCGGGACTTGCGGCAACTTTTGCGGCCTCGAGGGTTTTGAGCGCTTCCTGCATGGCTGCATACGCTTTTTCTTTTGCGGCGGCCGCATCTTCCGTCTGCAAGGCAACTGCACCGGTGGGGGAACTGGTTTCTGCCGCAATTGCCGTTACGGGGGCGATTCCCGCGACAAGTGCCGCGGAAAGGGCGATGCCCACGGTTGCTCGTCTTGCTCTTCTTGCGAGAATGTCGTTCATCTCGGCACCTCATTTCAAGGGTCGGCGACTAACTTGGTAGCACTACTGTAAGTATATCAGGCGGTTTGCCCGCCATTGATCGGGCGTGCGCGTATACCCCTTGATTAACAGCCATCCTTGATTCTCATTTTCATTGCAACAGCCTCAGGACTCAGCGCAACGCGTTGCGCTGAGTCCTGAGGCGCGAATCCGGGTAGGCAACCCCAGAGGGGCCGGAATCCCCCGGCCCGCGATGGAGGGAG
>NZ_JBBNLR010000018.1:0-50368 GCF_040092375.1 Collinsella sp. CLA-ER-H5 | reverse complement strand
CATCCATTGGAACACGAGAAGGAGGCAGGTTAAACTGAAGGGACTGACCCCGGAGGAATTCCGGAATCAGTCCCTATGTGCGGCGTAGGCCGCTTATTAGCCCGTCCAAGAATTGGGGCGCAGTTCACATCCGGACGGGGGCTCTTTAGTAGATTTTTGGGACGTACCTTAAAATCTACGGGGATAAAAAGAGCGCCGCGGATGGAGTTCCGCGACGCCCAAGCCACACGCTAACAGCTTTAAGGAGTCAAAGCTGGTTTAGCCAAAGAAACGCTTGATCTCGATCTCGGCGTTCTCCAGGCAGTCGGAGCCGTGGATCACGTTGGCGTTGACATCGACAGCGAAGTCGCCGCGGATGGTGCCGGGGGCAGCATCAAGCGGGTTGGTAGCGCCCATAAGGGTGCGCATCTTGGAGACAGCGGAAAGACCGGAAACGACCATCTTGACGACCGGACCGCTCGTCATAAAGTCGCAGAGACCACCAAAGAAAGGTTTGTCGGCCAGATGGGCGTAGTGCTCCTCGACGGTGGCGCGCTCAAGCGTGGTCATCTCCATGCGCTCGATAACAAGGCCGCTGCGCTCAATGCGAGCAACGATCTCGCCGATCTTGCGATCGCGCACGGCGTCGGGCTTAATCATGATGAAGGTCTTCTCGATAGCCATAAGGTAGCCTTTCAAGTAGGTTCGCGCGTGCCCAAGTCCCATTCCGGCACCCGCCTGGACTGCATCGTAACAGAGTTTTAGCTGCAGTTAAACAAAAAGCTGTTAATTGAAACGCTACAATTAATTGAAGCGTTCCATATGTGTCACTTCTGTTTCGAAGCCCGATTAGAGTACCATCCGACTGCCCATCAACCGCACCGAACCGAGCGGACGGTCGGTTGCCGCCTGTGAACGTACCCCCTTCACAACCTGCCCAAAGGTCCTACAGAAGTTCTCGACAAGCCCCTCCCCCATTACAACAAAATACGGACGCCCACATCAGCAGACGCCCGTAAGAAGCAAAAACCGATTTATCAATAAATGGCTAATAAGCCTCAAGCAAACCCTTACTTTGCCCCGTGGCCCATCTCGACGACCTTGGTCAGCGACCCAAACGTGCCTTCGTCGGCCACGAGCTGTGCCTCGGCACGCTCCAGCTGGAGGGCAACGGCGGCAGGGGCGGTGCCGCCCTCGGTCGTGCGTGCGGCGACAATCGACGGGATGTCGAGCGCCTCGGTAATATCGTGCTCAAAGAGCGGGCTTGCCTCCTGGAACACCTCAAACGGCAGGTCCTCAAGATTGCAGCCGCGCTTCTCGCACATCAGGACCAGATGGCCCACCACGGCATGTGCCTCGCGGAACGGCAGACCGCGCTTGGCCAGGTAATCGGCAACATCGGTGGCGGCAAGGTGCCCCACGCCGCACTCGCGCGCCATGGCATCCTCGTTGACGGTCCAAGTCGAAATCATACCGGCCATAACGGACAGGCACTGCATGAGCGTATGGGCAGTGTCGAGCGCGCCCCCCTTGTCCTCCTGCAAGTCCTTGTTATAAGCAAGCGGCAGGCCCTTCATGGTCACGAGCAGCTGCACCAGGTTGCCATAGACTCGGCCGCTCTTGCCGCGAATAAGCTCGGCAAAGTCGGGATTCTTCTTCTGCGGCATGATGGACGAGCCGGTGGAGTAGGAGTCGGAAAGCGTGATAAAGCCAAATTCGGAGCTCGACCACAGCACGATCTCCTCGGAAAGACGCGACAAGTGCATCGCCATGACGGAGCAGGCGTAATGCAGGTCGAGGAGGAAATCACGGTCGGAAACCGCATCGAGCGAGTTGGGGATTACGCCCGCAAAACCAAGTTCGGCGGCCGTCATCTGACGATCGAGCGGATAGCTCGTACCGGCAAGCGCGGCAGCACCCAACGGGCAGTTGTCGGCAGCATCAAAGGCGGCCTTCAGGCGCGTAAAGTCGCGCGCGAACATCCAGGAATACGCCAGCAGATGATGCGACAGCAGTACGGGCTGAGCATGCTGCATGTGCGTGTAGCCCGGCAGAATCACCTTGTCGTACTTCTTAGCCGCATCCACCAGCACATGGCGCAGCTCAAGATTGGCCTCCATGAGCTCCTTGGCCAGCGCCTTGACGCCCAGGCGTGTGTCGGTCGCCACCTGGTCGTTGCGCGAACGTCCGGTATGCAAGCGCTTACCGGCCTCGCCGATGCGACGCGTCAGCTCGCTCTCGATGGACATATGAATGTCTTCGTCGTTGATGTCGAAGGTGAAGTTGCCGGCATCGATATCCTGTTCGATTCCAGTCAGGCCCTTGGCAATCGCCTGCTCGTCCTCGGCACTGATGATGCCCTGGGCCGCCAGCATTTTGGCATGCGCCTTAGAGCCGGCGATATCCTGCTTATAGAGATGTTTGTCGACCGGCAGCGACGCGCCAAACTCCTGCGTGACCTCGGCCACGCCCGCCTCAAAACGACCGCCCCAAAGAGCCATGGAACCGTCCCCTTTCTCCAAATACCAAAACAAGCGCCCAAAGCAATGCGCCATATCGCTAAAGCGATTTTTCAACCGCTGGTTTTACACATTCCCCGCCGTGCGCGGGACCATGTAGCTAATTTGCAAAGAAGTGACGCGCCATGCACTTGGCGCCCAACGTCTCCCTCCGAATGTTGCCCTGCGAACCATCGATCCAGGCCTTCAGGCTCATAGGAACGTCCTCGACCTTTGCGGCATCGAACTCGGGCGCGAGGGCAAGTAAAGCATGCGCGAAAGCATTGAACATAATGGATACTCCTCATATATATAGGCGCAGAGCTGCCAAATTGATAGAAGGAGCCCCGCCAGACAACCCCGGCGGGGCTCGGACTCAGCCGCAGACGCGGCATCATATATGCGGGCGGAACGTAGGGGCCACCGATGTTAAGAAGTGTCAGCAAGCATAACGAAAGGTAGGGACCCCATGCGCCCGTTATGTATCACGCGGATGGGCCGCGCGGATACCAAGGAAAGGAAGACTTAAGCCTGGGCGGCAGCAGAGCTGGGACCCTGGACCTTAGCCCACGTCTTGAGCGACAGCGTATCGATCTCGATAAAACCGGCGCTGGCCTTCTCGTCAAACGTGGTGTCGCGGTCATAGGTGGCCAGGCCGTAGTCGTAGAGGCTGAAGGGGCTCTTGCGGCCGACGACATGGCAATTGCCCTTAAAGAACTTCAGACGGACGGTGCCGGTCACGAACTTCTGGGTATCGGCCATAAAGGCGTCGAGCGCGTTCTTGAGCGGGCTGTACCACTGGCCGTTGTACACGGCGGTGGCCCAATCCTGCTCGAGCTTAATCTTGGTCTTGAGCAGGTCGCCCTCGACGCAGATATCCTCGAGTGCCTTGTGGGCGGTGATGAGCGTCAGGGCTCCGGGAACCTCATAGCACTCGCGGCTCTTGAGGCCCACCAGACGATCCTCAACCAGGTCGAGACGGCCAAAGCCGTTGTCGCCCGAAATCTTGTTGAGGGCGATGACGATCTCGGAGAGTTTCATCATCTTGCCGTCGACGGCGACGGGCTTGCCGGCCTCAAACTCAATCTCGATATACGTCGGGGTATCGGGCGTGTCCTCGGGATTCTTGGTCATAACCCAGGCGTCGTCGAGTGGCTCATTCCAGGGATCCTCCAGGTGGCCGCACTCAATGGCACGACCCCACAGGTTGTCGTCGATGGAATAGGGGTTGTCGTTGGCACCCTCGGGAACCGGCACGTTGTGGGCGTGAGCATAGGCGACCTCATCGGGACGGCACTTCAGATCCCACTCGCGAACCGGGGCGATAACCTTAAGCTCGGGGTCGAGGGCCTTGACGGCAGCCTCAAAACGAACCTGGTCGTTACCCTTGCCGGTGCAGCCGTGGGCGACGTAGGTCGCGCCAAACTCGTGAGCGACCTCGACGAGCTTCTTGGCGAGCAGCGGGCGAGACAGGGCGGAGAGCAGCGGGTACTTGTTCTCGTACATGGAGTTTGCGGCGATGGCCTTAGTCAGGAACTCATCGGAGAACTCGTCGCGCAGGTCGAGCACCTGGCAATCGAGAACGCCCAGGTCGAGCGCCTTCTGCTTCTTGGCATCCAGGCCGGTCTCCTCCTGGCCCACGTTGCCGCAGACGCAAACGACATCGAGATTCTTCTCGTCTTGGAGCCACTTGACACATACGGATGTATCAAGACCACCGGAATATGCGAGAACGACTTTTTCCTTGCTCATGGCTGTTTCCTTTCGCCCTTGGTAGCTAATTAGAACATCGGTCAGTTGCAAGTCATTTCAAGGTCAAAAACCGTGCAATATCAGGTTAAATAGCAAAAATCAGCACATACATGCCCTAGAAACATGCAGCAATATCGTGCTAAAACCCAACGACCTCAAAATGACTCTGTTGGGGCATTTCACCCCATACGAACAGAGACGATTGTTATCGTCGTCGGGAAATTGCGCGCTGGCGTCGGATGGCATTGTCTGCAGTAGTGATGATCTTTACGAACTGCATCTGCCTCTCCTTTCACCTATCGCCGGGCGCAATTCATATATCGTAAACGGTACCTTTTCCTCGGTAAGCGGTTGTTTTTCCGTCTCCGTTTTCGATGTTCGCTATATTACGCTAAAGTGCCAGCAGCACAAGCGACAAATTCAAATTTCTGAAAATTTTTTTCATTACTTTGTGAATTGCAGTGCAAATACGCTCCGTTCCTGCGACAATACGCTCGGTTACTGGTTGATGGTTATAACGTCTGAAACAATTTCGAAACGAAAGGCGCGCTTTTATGCAAACTTACGAATCGGACACCAATATCGGCAGCATTAAGATTCTCGCCGTTGATATGGACAAGACGCTTCTCACCGACGAGCGTGTACTACCCCAGGGCCTCGACGAGCGCCTGGACAAGCTCGCCGAGGCTGGCATCGTGTTCTGCCCCGCCAGCGGACGCCCTGCCCCCAAGCTCGAGGAGATGTTCGAGGGTATTAAGAACCGCCTTGCTTTTTGTCCCGACAACGGAGCCTGCGTCATCTATCGCGGCAGCTATATCTATAAGAGCAACATCGATGTGGCGCTGTATCAGCAGGTCTTGAGCCGCGCCTCGGAGGATTCTCGCGCCGTCCCCGTCCTATGCTGCTACGACGAGTTCTACGTACTTGCCCGTGACCATCAATACCACGACGAACTCAGCGTCTACTACAACACGATCAACTACGTCGATAGCTTTGAGGGCATTGATATCGAGTCCAACAAGATTTCGATCTTCTTCCCCGCCTACGATGCCGAGCCCGCGTTTCGCGAGAACTACAGCCCCGAGTTCTCGGACAAGCTCTACGTCACCAACGCCGGGCGCGAGTGGATAGACTTTATGAACCTGGGCGTCGACAAGGGGTCGGGCGTCGCGCACCTGTGCGAGCAGCTGGGCATTGATATCGCTGATGCCGCCGCCGTGGGTGATACGTACAACGACATCCCCATGCTGGAGCGCGTCGGGCATAGCTTTATCGTGGATAATGCCGAGGAGCACATGAACGCGCACGCCAAATGGCGCATTCCGAGCAACAACGACGGGGGCGTACTGACGCTCATCGACGCCATCTTGGCGGCTCGTTAACGCAACCTGTCGGACCTGGCCGGGCGACGCGGGTAAGTTTTTCGTTCGGTCAGGTCCTGGGCTCGCTCGAAGGCCACATTAAGTGGCCTTCGGCTCGTGCGGAATCTACGAAAAACTTACCCGCGTCGCCCGGCCAGGTCCTGCGGTGACTTGCTTGCCGCATGGATGGCGTCTTGGCGTCTGGATACTTGGCTGATAGTTTGGAATGAAGGGGGCTCCTTGTTGGCAAGGAGCCCCCTTCTGTTTTGGTTACTTTGGGGTTGTTGGTATGTCTTTACTTGGCATCGGCCCAGGTTATGCCGGTGCTGGCTTCGGCGATTAGGGGAACGCGGAGGTCCACTACGTGCTCCATGACGTCGCGGACCATGGTGGTTAGGCGCTCGACTTCGTTGACGGGGCACTCAAAGTCCAGTTCGTCGTGTACCTGCAAGATCATGTGGGCGGCAAAATCCTCTTCTTCCAGGCGGCGGCTTACGCGGGCCATGGCGATCTTGATGATGTCGGCGGCGGTGCCCTGCATGGGGTGGTTCATGGCCGTGCGCTCACCAAAGCCGCGGAGCTGTGGGTTTTTGACCTTGAGCTCGGGAATATGGCGTCTGCGGCCATACATGGTCTCGGCATAGCCCGTCTGCTTGGCTCGCGCCACCACATTGTCGAGGAACGTGCGCACGCCCGGGTAGGCCTCGTAGTAGCGATCGATCATATCGCGCGCCTCGGCCATCGAGATGTGTAGCGACTGCGACAGACCATAGGCCTGCTGACCGTACACGATGCCAAAGTTCACGGCCTTGGCGCGGCTACGCAGGTCGGGTGTCACCTCGGACACCGGCACGCCAAATACGCGCGCGGCCGTCTCGGCATGGAAGTCCTCGCCCTCGTTGAAGGCGCGCACCAGGTGCTCGTCACCCGAAAGATGCGCGAGCAGGCGCAGCTCGATCTGCGAGTAGTCCACCGCCAAAAAGACGCTGCCCTCGCCCGCCGAGAACGCCGTCTTGACGGTACGCCCCAGCTCCGAGCGCGTCGGAATGTTTTGCAGATTGGGGTCGCTCGAAGACAAACGCCCCGTCGCGGTGATGGTCTGGTTGTACGTGGTGTGCACACGCCCGTCACCACGGCGCAGCGGGCCCAGCGTGTCCAGATAGGTCGACTTAATCTTGGACTTCTCACGCCAGTCCAAAATCAGGCGCACGATCTCGTGGTCGCGGGCAAGGTCGCTCAGCACCTTGGCGTTGGTCGAATAGTAGCCGCGCTTGGTCTTTTTGAGGCCCTTGGTCGGAAGTCCCATAACATCAAACAGCACGTGCGAGAGTTGCATGGGGCTGCCGATGTTAAAGGTCTCGTCGCCGGCCAGGTCGCGAATGCTGCGCTCGACATCGGCAATCTGGGTCGCCAGGCCCTCGGACAGACTGTGCAGGCGGTCGGGGTCCACGAGCATGCCCGCGCGCTCCATCTTGGCAAGCACCGGCACGAGCGGCATCTCGATCCCATCGAACACGTTGGCGGCGTTCTCGCGGGCCATGCGGTCACGCAGCGGTGCAACCAGCGCCAGCGTCAAGGCCGCCGTGCGAGCGGCGGGCGCAGGAGCGTCCTCGCCAGCACCCTCTGCGCCGCGCGCCGCAGGCAGCGCCATCTGCAGATACGTATCGGCCAGATACACCTCGTCAAACTCGGAGCGGTCGGAATCCAACAGATAGGCGGCAACAACGGTATCGAAGATGCGCGTGGAATCGACTGCCAGCGGATCCATGAGCTCGAGCTCAGAAGAATCGATGGGCGAAAGTTCATGCAGAAGCGCCTTCATATCCGGGCTCGCCACACGGCCTTCCATAAACAGACGCGCGAGCACGCCGGCGATCACGCCGTGGGCGAAGTTGAAGCCCTCAACCTCAGCCGCCGCACCGCTGTCGCCCTCCTCGAGCGCAAACAGGCCCTTGGACGTCGCCAACCACAGCGTGCGCGTCAGCCCAAAGAGCGCGCCCTCTTCCTTGTCATCGTCCACCACGGCGGCGACCCACTCGCCGGCATCAATCACGCGGGAGACCTCAGCCGCAACGGCACCAAGCGCGCCAGCATCGCCGCCGGCTGCGCGCAAAACGGCGGGAATCTCAAACGTGCTGGCAGCAGCGCCACCCTCGTCACCGATCAGTGCCAAGAAACGGTTCTGCATGGCGGTGATACCAAGCGTACCCAGCGCCGCGGAAACCTCATCGGCAGAAAACGCCGGGAAGGATGTTTCGTCAAAGTCGAGCTCGACGGGCGCATCGGTGCGAATGGTTGCGACCTTGCGGCTCAGCAGCGCATCGTCGATGTGCGCACGCAGGTTCTCGCCCATCTTGCCCTTGACCTCGTCAGCATGCGCGATGACCTCGTCAAGGCTGCCGTACTGCGCGATGAGCGCGCTCGCCTTTTTGGGGCCGATGCCCGGTACGCCGGGAATGTTGTCCGACGTATCGCCCTTCAGACCGTAAAAATCGGGCACGAGCGCCGGCGTGATGCCGTGATACAGGTCGTCCACGCTCTCGGGCGTCATGATCGCCACGTCGGACAGGCCCTTGCGAGTCGAGACCACGTTGACGTGCTCGGTCACGAGCTGATACATGTCGCGGTCGCCGGTCACCAGCAGCATGTCGCAGCCGGCCTCCTCGCCCAGGCGCGCCATGGTTCCCAGGATATCGTCGCCTTCCCAGCCCTCGGACTGCAAAATGGGCACGTTGAGCGCGGCGAGCAGCTCCTTGATCATGGGGAACTGCGCGTGCAGGTCGGGGTCCATGGGCGGGCGCTGCGCCTTGTACTGCGGCAGCATCTCCATACGCACGCGCGGCTTGCCCTTGTCAAACGCCACGACAACGCCGTCGGGATTAAAGGCATCGATCATCTTGAGGAACATGTTCAGAAAACCAAAGATCGCGTTGGTGGGGCGACCGTCCGGCGCGTTCATGGTCGGCGGCACGGCGTGGAAGGCGCGATGCATGAGCGAGTTGCCGTCGATGACGGCAAAGGTACGGCGCTTGTCAGACATATTGAATACCTCGCTTTGGGCTGGGCACGGTTTGCTCACACCAGTTTACACGCTCCCCGCCCCGCGGCCACCGCACATCAGGCTTCCCTGCCGCCGCGGGCCCGCGCGTGATACGATGGCTCACGGTACATCAACCAGCACGATCGATCCGAAAGGAGCCTGCGTCATGGAGCGTCCCTGCGCATGGAAAAAGTACACGCCACAGCAAATCGAGGAGCTCGAGGAGCTTTGCCGCGGCTATAAGCAGTTTTTGAGCGAGAACAAGACCGAGCGCCTGTGCGTCAAGACCGGCATCAAGATGGCCGAGGAGGCGGGCTACGTCAACCTGGAGACCGTGATCGCCGAAGGCCGCGAGCTCAAGGCAGGCGACAAGGTGTACGCCGCCAACCACGGCAAGGACCTTATGCTCGTCAACCTTGGCACCGCCCCGCTCGAGCAGGGCTTTAACATCTTGGGCGCCCACGTGGACTCGCCGCGCCTGGACCTCAAGCAAAACCCCGCCTTCGAGGCCGGCGACATGGCCTACCTCGACACGCACTACTACGGCGGCGTCAAGAGCTACCACTGGGTGGCCTCCCCGCTCGCGCTTGTGGGCGTCATCTGCAAAAAGGACGGCACCACCGTCGACATCAACATCGGCGACAAAGCTGACGACCCGGTCTTTACCATCTCCGACCTGCTGATCCACCTCTCGAGCGAGCAGATGTCCAAGCCCGCCAAGGACGCCGTCGACGCCGAGATCCTCGACGTGATCGTGGGCGGCCGCCCCGTCAAGTTTGACGAGGACGACAAGGACGCCCCCAAGGAGCCCGTCAAGCAGATGTTCTTGGATATCCTCAAGGAACAGTACGATGTCGAGGAGGAGGACTTCCTCTCCGCCGAGATCGAGGTCGTGCCCGCCGGCCCCGCCCGCGACATGGGTCTCGACCGCTCCATGATTTTGGGCTATGGCCACGACGACCGCGTCTGCGCTTACCCCTCCATGCTCGCCCAGATCAACGTGGCAGACGTCGAGCGTACGAGTATCACGCTCATCGTCGACAAGGAGGAGATCGGCTCCGTGGGCGCCACCGGCATGACGAGCCGTTTCTTCGAGAACACCGTCGCCGAGATCATGACGCTCGCCGGCGAGAGCAGCCCGCTGGCCCTGCGCCGCGCACTCGCCCGCAGCCGCATGCTCTCCTCTGACGTGTCCGCCGGCTTTGACCCGGGCTACGCCGGCAAGTTCGAGACCAAGAACGCCGCCTTTATGGGTCGCGGCCTGTGCTTTAACAAATACACGGGCAGCCGTGGCAAGGGCGGCTCCAACGACGCCGACGCCGAGTATGTGGCCCTCATCCGCGACATCATGGACGAGGCAGGCGTGGACTTCCAGACCTGCGAGCTCGGCCGCGTCAACGCGGGTGGCGGCGGCACCATCGCCTACATCATGGCCGAGTATGGCATGAACGTCATCGACTCCGGCGTTGCCGTCCTGTCCATGCACGCCCTGTGGGAGGTCGCCAACAAGGCCGATATCTACGAGGCCTATCGCGGCTACAAGGCCTTCATCGAGCGCGCGTAACCAACCCTTCATCAGTTGCGGTGAAATACAGACTAACCTGGCCCATAAACGGCCAAAACAGACCGTATTCCACCGCAACTTCCTTTTTGGCAGAGGAGAGTCCATGCTGCAGGTCGTCATTTCGCCCGCCAAGCAGATGCGCGCGGCCCAAGATGCTTTTGAAGTCCTGGGCATCCCACCCTTTGCGCGCGAGACGGCTCGCCTCCACCGCGCACTGCTAGATATCGAGCGGAATGAAGGCAGCGACAGCCTGCAGGCGCTATGGAACGTGAGTGACAAACTGCTGGGGCCTTGCCTCAACACCCTGCATGAGTTCGGGCCCATCCTGAAAAACGGCGATCTCGACAATCCCGCACTCGCCTGTCACCTCTCCCCTGCCGTCATGTCCTACCACGGCATTCAATACCAGAGCATGGCGCCCGAGGTGATGGATTCCGCGCAGCTCGCATGGCTGCAAAGCCACCTGTGGATCCTCTCTGGCCTCTACGGGTGCGTTCGCCCCTTTCATGCCGTGGAACCATATCGGCTGGAAATGGGCGCGAAGCTCGCCGTTGACGATGCCCCAGACCTCTACGCGTTTTGGAGCGACAAGCTCGCGCGGGCTATCGCCCCGGCAGGCTCAAACACCACGATCGTCAACCTCGCCAGCGTAGAGTACGCCAAAGCCGTTCTGCCCCATCTCGCGGGCGACGCCACGGTCGTCACGTGCCTCTTTGGCGAAGGCATCCGCAACGGCAAGCCCATCCAGCGCTCGACCGCCAGCAAAAAGGCACGTGGTTCCATGGTGCGCTGGATGGCAGAAAACAAGCTCGAGGATGTAAGCGGGCTCACCGCGTTTGACGTTGGTTATCGTCACTTTCCCGAGCTTTCAAATAAGAACACTTTGGTCTTCCTGAACGAACAGACCTTGTAGGACCACCGCTACTTTTGAATGTGCTGCCCAGGCACGGCGTCTATTCCGCCAAGCCGTCGGCTTTGGCAACTTCGTTTGTCGAGCCGTCCTGATAGGTAATCTTGACATGCTCCACCTCGGACACCGCAACACCCGTCGGGGGCTCCAAGCGCCATTCCGTCAGCGCGATATCCATAGTCGTAGGCACGTCGCCCTGATTCTTGAGCTTCACCGTCAGCGTTTTGAGCGCCGCATCATACGTCACGCGTTCGATTTCCTCACCAGGAATAGACCCACCGCTCAGCTGAAGCTGGACAAATCCATCGCGCGAATACCAATAGTCGCCCGGCGCGGCAACGGTATTGCCGCCCGTAACCTTCACTGTCATGATCGGCAGGGCATCGTCGGCCTCGAACTCCCATGCAGCGCCGCCGTGACCGCCAAACGTCCAGATACAAAAGGCAATCACCAGCACGGCAAGCACCGCAAAACCGATCGCGACAAGGCCATGGTGCGCACGGCTTTCCTCGGCCGATACATCCCATTGCGTCTCTCGATATAGATGCTTGTCTTCCATGTTCGCCTCCCCACAGGCACGCTCGTTAGGCCAATCGTACCCATTCGAGCTATACTTGAGCCCATTACATAAACGGGGAGCTTGCAGGACAGGACGGCAGGCTGAGACTGGGCGCGCCCGCCCTGACCCGCAAACCTGATATGGGTAATGCCAACGAAGGGAGCCGTGCCAATGAGCACACAGACCGAGCCCAAGCTCGTCACGCAAATCGACTTCGCCCGCGCCGGGCAGATCACGCCGCAGATGAAGGAAGTCGCCGAGCGCGAGCATCGCGACCCCGAGTACATCCGCGAGCGCGTGGCCGACGGCCGCATCGCCATTCCCGCCAACATCGTGCACATCAAAAAAGGCATGCGCGCCTTTGGTGTCGGCGAGGGCCTGTCTACTAAGGTCAACGTCAACCTGGGCATCTCGGGCGATAAAGCCGATGCCGCCGAGGAATGGAAGAAGGTCAAGATCGCCGAGGACTTTGGCGCCGACGCCATCATGGACCTTTCCAACTCGGGCAAGACGCGCCAGTTCCGCCAGCAGCTCATCGACGAGACGCCGCTCATGGTGGGCACCGTCCCCATGTACGACGCCATCGGCTACATGGAAAAGCCGCTGGTCAAGCTTACCAAGGATGACCTGTTCGAGGTCGTGCGCGCGCACGCCGAGGACGGCGTGGACTTTATGACCATCCACTGCGGCATCAACAAGTCGGTCACCAAGACCTTTAAGGAGACCGGCCGCTTGATGAACATCGTGAGCCGCGGCGGCTCGCTGCTGTTTGGCTGGATGGAGGTCACCGGCAACGAAAACCCCTTCTACGAGTACTTTGACGAGCTGCTCGAGATCTGCCACGAGTACGACGTGACGATTTCGCTCGGCGACTCCTGCCGCCCGGGCTGCCTCTACGACTCCAACGACGCCACCGAGACCGCCGAGATGATCGAGCTGGGCAAGCTGTGCAAGCGCGCTTGGGCCGCCGGCGTCCAAGTCATGGTCGAGGGCCCGGGTCACATGGCGCTCGACGAGATCGCCGCCAACATGAAACTGCAGAAGCGCCTGTGCCACAACGCCCCGTTCTATGTGCTCGGGCCGCTGGTGACCGATATCGGCGTGGGTTACGACCACATCACCGCCGCCATCGGCGGCGCTATCTCCGCCAGCTCCGGCGCCGACTTCCTGTGCTACGTGACGCCGGCCGAGCACTTGTGCCTGCCCAACGCCCAAGACGTGCTCGATGGCCTCATGGCCACTAAGATTGCCGCGCACGCCGCCGATATCGCCAAGAAGGTGCCGCACGCCCGCGACATGGACGACAAGATGGGCCAGGCACGCCGCAAGCTCGACTGGGACGCCATGTGGAAGTGCGCCCTCGACCCGGTCACCGGCAAGAAGCGCTACGAGGAATCCCCCGCCGCCACCGAGGGCACCTGCACCATGTGCGGCAAGATGTGCGCCGTCCGCACTGTCAACAAGGTGTTCGAGGGTACGACGATCGATCTCGGCATGGAGGACTAACGCGTCGCCACAATCGCTTTTGGCAGCACCGAGGCGTTCGTCAATTGTTGACATGTGAACATTTGTTTTTATTTGCGTTAAGATTGCACCGCCCGCCCGGGATCGGCATACAGCCGGCCCGGGCATCTTTATAATGCTGGCTTAAAGACCCATTTGATTCCGACCGAACAAGGGAGCGAGCATGGATCGCAGCAAGGTACCCGCCGTCCTGTCCATCGCGGGATCCGATTCCAGCGGCGGCGCCGGCATTCAGGCCGACATCAAGACCATCACGGCGCACCGCCTGTATGCCGAGACAGCCATCACCGCCATCACCGCACAGAACACCCTGGGCGTCACCGCCGTACAGACCATCTCGCCAGATATCGTCGCCGCGCAAATCGACGCCGTTTTTGACGATATCCGCCCCAACGCCGTCAAGATCGGCATGGTTTCCTCTGCCGAGATTATCGAGGTTATCGCCGACCGCCTGAGCGACTGGAACGCGACAAACGTGGTAGTCGACCCCGTCATGGTAGCCACCTCGGGCGCACGGCTGATTGCCGAAGATGCCGCCGAGGCGCTCACCCGCCGCCTGTTCCCACTAGCAACCGTCATCACGCCCAATATTCCCGAGGCCATGGCCCTGCTTGACTACGAGGTCGACTCCGAGCGCACACAGCAAAATGCTGCCATGCTCCTCACCCGCCGCTTTGGTTGCGCATCCCTCGTTAAGGGTGGGCATCTTGTCAACGAGGCCAACGATGTGCTGGCAGAGCCCGCACCGCTCGATGACGAGGGCAACCATCTGGGCGATCCGCTCACCACGTGGTTCCGCCACAAGCGCATCGAGACCGACAACACACACGGCACTGGCTGCACGCTTTCGTCCGCCATCGCCTGCGCGCTGGCCCAGGGCATGGATCTTGCCGATGCCGTCAATGCGGGCAAGGCATACCTGACAGGCGCTCTGGCCGCCGGCCTGAACATGGGCAAAGGCTCCGGCCCTGTCAACCACATGTGGCAGTACTAAATAGCCAGTAACCTGCCAAAAAGAGACAGGCTACTTTGCACCAAAAACCGTCGCAACATTCGATGAAAATCGTGCAAACGCGAAAAATCATTAAATGTTGCGACGGTTTGATTTTAGATAGCGGTCGAGCAAAGGACCGGGGCGTCTAGTCGTCGGCGAGTTGAATTCCCAACAAACCCGAGAGTGCCAGCGCCTGCTCGGCATTGACCGTCAAGCCACGCAACTCATGGTAATCGCCCGAAACAACGGGCGCTGCAAATGTACAGCGCGACACATCAACGCCGGAAAGCGACGTCTTGAACACATCAACACGCGTCAGGTCACAGCCATCCAGGCGTATCTGACCCAGCTTGGCACCCTGAAACGCAGCCTCTCTCAGACGTGTATCGCATGCTGTCATAGGGCCAATGCGTCCCTCCGAAAGGTTCGCATAGCTCAAATCGCACGATCCAAACGACACGCTCGACAGGCGCGCCTTGAGCAAGTTGAGTCCCGGTGCCGAGCAGTCAACGAAGTCACAGCGGCTGAGCCAGCAGCCTTCCATGTTGCAGCGGATAAAGCGGCAACCGCGAAACACCACGTCGCGAAACGTCGAGCCGCTCCAGTCAACGCTATCGAACTCGCAAGATCGGAACACAACGCCATCGAAGGTCGCGCCGTTCGCCACGTCGTAGGCAAGATCCAAATCCTCAAAAGCGGTATTGGAGACGAGCTCATCGCCCTCGGCAAAGAGGTCGATGAGCTCGTCCATGCCCATATGGCAGCCAATCCGTTCGTTTACCCGGGCAAAACCACCACAAAGGTGCCTGTCCCCTTTGTAGTGGCTTGGGGTCGCGCTACTCACCGAGCATCTCTTGGAGCTTGGCTGCCACGGCATGTCCCAAGCTCTCGTGGCTTTCGGGCATCATATGCAGATAGTCGATATCGCCCGGCTCGGCAAACTCGGCGGCATTCAAAAAGTCGCAGCCAAACTGCTCGGCCACGTGCGCATAGTACTCGCCAAAATGCTCAGATGCCTCGACGGAACGCTCGTCAAAATCGGTCATATATACATCGGCGATCTGCGGCTTGATCTTGATAGGAGCCATCAGCAGGATGCGCGGGCAAGGCGCAGCGTCGGTCCACGGAAACGCGCGGACGGCGCGAATCAGCGCCATGGCGCCACGGGCGATATCGGAAGCTGTCACGTTAAAGACCGTCTTACAGTCGTTGGTGCCCAGCATGATCACAATGGCGTCCAGCGGCTTATGAGCCTCGAGCAGCATCGGAAGCGCGCGAATGCCGTTGAGGTTAGTGTCCAGATGGCACATGTCGTCGCGTACCGTCGTGCGGCCGTTGAGGCCTTCTTCAATTACATGCCAGCCCTCGCCTAAGTCACGTTGGACCACGCCACACCAGCGCACATCCTGCGCATAGCGCACCGCGGTACCGTCGCGCATGCCCGCCGGATCGTAACCATAGGTGTTGCTGTCACCAAAGCACAGAACGTTTTTCATCGTAAGCTCCCCACTCAATAAAAAGCCGACAGGAGCAGCCTCTCCCGTCGGCTCGGTATATCGCATCACGAGCACCGTTTACAGGTACTTGTGCCAGTCGTCGTCATCCTCGTCATCCTCGGCAGCGGCCTGAGCCTGCTCGGCGGCACGGGCGGCTGCGGCGCGGGCGGCAACCTGAGCATAGGACTCCTCGTTTCGCTCGGGGAAGTTTGCCAGCACGTGCTCGAATTTGGCGAAGTCCTCGTCCCAGCGCGTAGAGGGCACGGCAAAGAAGACCTGCTTGACCTTGAAGTCGCCCGATGCGAGCTCCTTGCGGAAGAGCTCGGCCACGGCCTCGGCATCAAAGCCGTTGTTGTCGCAGCCCCATGCGCCCAGCACGAGCTTCTCGCGACCCAACTCGTCGCAGATGGCGAGCACAAAGCGGATGCGGTCGCGCAGGGCATCCAGCAGAGCATCGTCGCTCACGCGATACTCCTGGCGGGCGCGCTTAACGTTGGGCGCGGCGGCCACGATCACGTCGGCGTATGCATGCACGTGGTTGCGGTCGAAGCGCACCGCAGGCACCACTAGGGCACGGTTACGATAGAGCTCGCAGTTGATGTTGCGGCGACGGTTCTCGCCGTACCATTTGCGCTGCTTATCGAGAACGTTGTACAGATACGAATCGGCGCACAGCGTGGCCTCCTGGCCCAGATAACCCTGAATATAGCCACCGCCCGGGTTGGTGAACGAGGCAAAGGCGAGCACGGCCATGTCGCAGAACTGCGCATAGCCACGACCGTTGTCCAGGATGGCCTGCGTGGCGGAGGCATCAAGCACAGTGACCTCGGGCAGGACCGGAGCGGGCTCCTCTGCAGGCGCGGACTCAGCTTCGGCGATTTCCTCGGCAGGCTCCTCGACGGGCTCGGGCGCTGCCTCGGTCTCGAGCGCTGCCTCGACCTCGGCAGCCTCCGCGCCCTCGACGTCCTCGGCAACCTGTTCTTCGGCGGCCACAGCACTCTGAACCTTGGCCTTCATCGCCGCGACAAAGCCGGCAGGCATACCGTCAAACTCGCGAACATCGGCAAGCGAACGCTCGATATCCTTGGCACACGCTTCGGACACAGTTGCCACGTGACGCTCGGCGGCCTTGGCACGGGCCTCGCGCTTGGGATTGGGCTGACCCGCTCGGTTGGACCTGCGGTTACGGTTCCTGTTGTCGACGTCTGCCATACGTGGCCACCTTTCCTGTCGCTGCCGCTATCGGCTTTTCCCATCCATGATACCCCGCCGCGCACAAAAAAGACGGCCCCGAAGGACCGCCCTTCGCATCGTTTTACCGTGTCCGGCAGGAAGCATCGCAATGCCGCGCTTTAATCGCGACGGCCGAGGATGTTCAGAATGCGCAGGAACACGTTGATGATGTCCACGAACAGGTTGGATGCCATGAGCACGGCGTTGGGCAGCGTGGGCGGCACCGTCGTTGCCACATAGGTGTCGTAGCCGATGAAGCCGGCGAACACCACGATCACGATCAGGTCGGTGATGGACTGCGAAACGCCCATGAACATCAGCACGATCTCGACCAGAATCGTGGCAAGCAGGATGCCAAAACCAATGCCATACACGCGCTGGAAGAACTTGGGGAAGGTCACGCCCAGCGCACCAAAGACAAAGGTGATGGCGGCCGTGGCGATAAAGGCGGTGTTAATGGTAGGCAGGTCGTAGTTGGCAAGACCAAACGACGCCGTCAGGCCAAAGGTGCTCGCAAAGACCACGTAGCCCACAAGGGACAGGCCCACGGACTGTTTGCTGGCAGCAGCCGACATCATGACCATGCCGACGATGGTTAAAATAAACGAGCCAAAGACCAGCGGTAGGGCGGCGCCGCTCATCATCATGCGCGCAAACGACATGGTGCTCGTAAAGTAGGCGCCGGCGCCCATGGCGCAAAAGCCCAAAAAGATCAGAGCAGACATGACAAGGTTGTACGCGCGCGGCGACATCTCCTTGGCACGGCTTGCGCCGGTCTCGATGGGGCCATTCTGATAGCCCTGGATATCGTTCATAATTTCGTCCTTTCAAAAAGCACCGCGACGGCGCCGTAGCTGACAAGTTTCCTGCCATTGTACCCGAACGCCACGCGTTCTTACCTGCGGCGCTCGCTCTCGAGTGTTCGGTCGAACGCCCACACCCACCAACGCATCACGTGTGCCTGCGAGCCGTCCGCCCGCTCGCGCGTCTGGTCCTCCAGATACAACTCGGTCGCGTGCCCGCCAAAACGAACCTCATAAGTCGCCGTACGAATGCCGTGAACCGTCAGGCCAAAACCGGTGGACGAGACAATCTCGTCAATCGTAAAGCAGCGACCGTCAACCCAGCAGACGGTAACCGGCACAACCTGTCCGCCCGCGAGAATGCGAGCCACGACGTCCACATACTGCTTGTGCACGCGCCGAGTTTTGCCGTCTGTCTGTCGATATTCCATGCCTCCCATTATCGAACGCATGTTTGCATATTGTAAAGCGAACAGACTGTGGTTTTGGGGTGTTGGGGCGCGCGCACGTGTCCTCATGGTGTGTTAGCAAAAAGAACACCCACGGTCAACAGGGCTAATATTCATTTTTAGTGCCAAAAAATTCACTGCTCCCATCAGAATTCGGTAAAGAAACCCGCAGGAGGTGATACGATTTATCATGTTTCTGTAACGTGCCTGCAAACTTCGAGAAAGCCCATATATGGACGTAACGTTCTCAACCTTCCTCGGCCAACTTGTGTCGAACCCAGTCCTTGCCGTCACCGTGATCCTCGCGCTCGGCGCCATCTTCGTCAATGGATGGACCGACGCACCCAACGCCATCGCGACCTGCGTCACTACGCGTTGCATGCCCGCCCGCGCCGCCATTCTCATGAGTGCCGCATTCAACTTCCTCGGCGTGCTCATCATGACGCACTTTAACGCGAGCGTCGCCAACACCATCTCCCATATTGTCGACTTTGGCGGAAACAGTACCATGGCGCTCGCCTGCCTGTGCGCGGCGCTGTTCTCCATCGTCGTCTACGGCGCCACAGCGTCGCGTTTTGGCATCCCCACCTCGCAAAGCCACAGCCTTATCGCCGGCCTGACCGGTGCCGCCATCGCCCTCGGCGGTGCGAGCAGCGTCAACGTCCACGAGTGGATGAAGGTCATCTACGGCCTGGCGCTCTCCATCGGTCTGGGCTTTGTCATGGGCTGGGTCCTGTGCAAGCTCGTCTCGATTCTTTTCGCCGCCGCCAACAGGCGACGTGCCAATGTCTTCTTTAAATACGCTCAGATCGCGAGCGCTGCGGCCATGAGCTTTATGCACGGCGCGCAGGATGGACAGAAGTTCATCGGCGTGCTCTTTTTAGGCGTGGCCTTTGCCAGCGGCCAGACGAGCGTCGGCGATGCCGGCATCCCCATCTGGATTATGCTGCTATGCTCGGCCACCATGGGCATCGGCACCAGCGTGGGCGGCGAGCGCATCATCAAGTCCGTTGGCCAGAGCATGGTCAAGCTCGAAAAGTACCAGGGCTTCTCCGCCGACCTGGCGGGCGCCGCGAACCTGCTGCTTGCCACCCTTACCGGCATCCCCGTGTCCTCCACGCACATCAAGACCTGCGCCATCATGGGCGTCGGTGCCGTCAAACGCCTCTCGGCCATCAACTTCGGCGTCGTCAAGGACATGATGTTCACCTGGTTCTTCACCTTCCCCGCCTGCGGACTCATCAGCTTTGTCATGGCCAAGCTGTTCATGATGTTCATCTAGTCAAACCGAACGTCCATCCGGACCGTAACACCTCGCCCACCCGTCTTCGCCTCGAAAGGACCCACTCATGGCAAAGAAACCCGATTCGTTCTACTTTGACAACTACGTCGCCTGCGCCGACCTCGCCGTCCAGGCCGCCGAGCTGCTTACCAAGATTTTCGAGAACTTCGATCCCGCAAAGATTCACGATATGCTCGACAAGATGCATGCGATCGAGCATGCGGCCGACAAGAAGCACCATGAGCTTGAGGACGCCCTGCTCACCGCCTTTATCACCCCGCTTGAGCGCGAGGATCTGGACCTGATGAGCTGCTCGCTCGACACCGTGCTCGACCGCATCGAGGGCGTCGTGCAGCGCGTCTACTTCACCAATATCCAGAGCATCCACCCCGATGCCATCGTCATCGCTCACAAGGTGACCGACGCCTGCCGCGCCATGAAGGACCTTATGGTCGAGCTTCCCAACTACCGCAAGTCCAAGACCCTGCGCGAACTCGTCATCCAGATCAACACCATCGAGTCCGAGGCCGACGAGCTCTATATCAACGCCATGCGTAACCTGCATGTCAACGGCAAGGACCCGCTCGAGGTCATCGCCTGGCGTGACGTGTACGCCTTCCTGGAGTACTGCGCCGACTGCTGCGAGAATGTGGCCGATGTCGTGGATTCGATTGTCATGAAGAACAGTTAATTGGGGGTACATGTCCCACCGGTCGCGGGCCCGGCCACTAATAACCTTTTTCACTCCGGCTGCAAGCAGAGTCGTTCAAAAGGTTATTAGTGGCCGGGCCCGCTCCCTTACGTACCGCCATTGGAACTTTGGCTGATACTTTGAAAGCGATGGGGCTTTTGTTGGCAGGGCCTTGGGGCCCGATTGGAAACTTTGGAACCGCCTTAAACGTTTGACTGGATGGGGCTTTGGGTACCCTTTTGCTTAGCTTTGGGTTGTTTTGTTAGCTTTGGAGGGTTCGTATGGCGTATTTAGATCTGGCTCGTGGTCGGTATTCTTGTCGTTCTTTTGAGGACCGTCCTGTTGAGCAGTCGGTAGTGGATGCCATTGTTGAGGCGGGGCGGATTGCTCCTTCTGCTTGTAATAATCATCCAGCCCGTGTGATGGTGCTGGATACGCCTGAGCTGTTGGAGAAGGCTGCTGCTTGTCAGCCTCGGTTTGCTCGTGATGGGTCTATCTTTGGAGCTCCGCTTGTCTTCCTTATTTGCAGCGTTACCGATGATGCTTGGGTGCGCCCGTATGACCAGATGAATTCCAGTGAAATCGATACGTCCATCGTGTGCGACCAGATGATGATGGAGGCCACCGAGCAGGGCCTGGGAACGTGCTGGGTATGCCATTTTAAGCCTGAGGTGGCACAGGAGCAGTTCAACCTGCCCAAGGGCGTCTATCCCTATCACATGCTCGTCTGTGGCTATCCTGCCGACCACATCGCCGATCCCGAGCATCGCGAGGCCCGCACCATTCCCCTCCCCAACTTCCTCCTCAAGTAGTTTTTGGCACATGCCCTAAAACCTACCTTTTACCGCTCACCCATTTGCCGAGTTCTGCGCCATTATGTGCAGGGCTCGGTTTTTTATGTTGCGCGCCCCTGCACAGTCATAAAAAAGGACCCGCAAGGTGCGGGTCCTTTCTAGGCACTAAATTGCAGGACGAATGTTAGTCCAGATCGTCGGCGGCAAAGTTGTCGATCGGGGCGAAGGGATCGGCCACGGGGACAACCGGGTCAGCGACGGGCAGCGGCTCGGCGGGAACAGTCACCGCAGGAGAAGCGGCAGAACCGACCGGCGTGGAGGCCATGAGGTCGGCCGGGAAGGAGTTCTGGGCATCATCCATAAAGTGCTGGATGAGCTTGAGGTACTCGGCCTTGAACTCCTCGCGGGAAGCCTTCAGACGGTCGATTTCCTCGAGCTCGGCCTGCTTCTCGGTCAGAGCCTGGCGGATAACCTCGCGGGCCTTGGCGTCAGCCTCGTTGCGGATACGCTCAGCGTTCTCGTTGGCATCGTTGACGATGGTCTCAGCGGTCTGCTGGGCAGCGATCAGGGCAGCGGAAATCTGGCGCTCCTGAGCGGAGAAGTCAGGGGCGGGAGCAGCCACGGGGGCGGCAGGAACGGCCTGGGCGGTGGCATCCTGAGCCTGGGCAAGCTGAGCCTGTGCGTCGGCAAGCTGCTGCTCGGTAGCAGTCAGACGACCCTTAAGGTCGACAATCTTAGCGAGCATAGCGTCAACCTCGGAGGACAGCGTCTCCAAGAAGACGTCGACCTCGGCAGGATCGTAGCCACGCTTGGCCTCAGAGAAAGTCTGAGCCTGGATGTCTGCAGGGGTAATAGCCATAACAAGTCTCCTTTTTCATCGCCTCGGCGTACACGCCCGACGTAAGTTACTAAGTCAGTTCTATACGAGTATACCTATAAGAAGCTGCAGAACCAGCCTCTGCACCAACTGCAACGCAATAATCGCAACGACCGGCGAAAAATCGACACCGCCCATCGGCGGGATGAAACGACGGAACAGGCCGAGCCACGGACCGCACACGCTATCGAGCACCGCAGCAATATCCTGAAGCAAACCGCCCTGCTTCATGGGAATCCACGTCATAAAGCAGTAGACGACAATGAGCGTGGAATAGAAGTTGAACAGCGTGTTGACCAGCTGGACGATAGTGTAGATGTTGATGGGAATCTCCTCGTCTTGTCTTTACTTAAGGTAGCCGTCGGCACGAAGCTTCTTGAGATCGGAATCTTTGACCTCGCAACCGGCGGGCAGCACCATGAACACGCGGTCGCCTACCTCCTTGACCGTGGCGCCCAGACCGCAGGCAAAGCCGTAAGAGAAGTCCAAGACGCGCTTGGCAACTTCGGTGCGTACGCCCACAAAAATCAGTGCGACAGGCTGCTTGGTGCGAACGCGGCGCACCACGGTCTCCACGTCGTCATAGCTCTCGGGGCGCAGGACATAGGCCGGCAGCTGCGGCGTGGCGTTGATGATATTGCTCGCATAGGCCGAGGCATCGCTCGGTGCAGGCGCGGGCGCAGCGGCGGCACGGGCGCGGGTGTTCTCGGCGTAGCTCGACGGCGTGTCATAGGCACCAGGACGATAACCGCTCGCAACACTGTCCTGCGAGCGCGAAGGCGGGTTATACGTCGTGGCATGGCGGGAGTCATCGCCGACCAGCTGGCCGGAGCGCGTATACACGGCAACCGACTCAGCTTCACCGCGGCGCGTCTGACCAAGCAGGCCGTTGCTCGGCTCGTCTTGGGTGTAGAAGCCCTCGCCCGAAGCACCGCTGTAGCCGTTGCCCTGATAACCATCGTCATAGCCGTCATCGTAGCCGTAGTCGTCGTCCTGGCCATAACCCTGGTCGTAACCCTGCTGGCCGCCCAGGTGCATCTTATTTTTAATCTCGTCAAGGAAGCCCATGGTTGTGTCCTCTCGCGGTTTAGTGCAGGCGCCCCGATAATCAGTGCGCACTTCAGAGCCTTATTTTACTGCAAACTCCGGGCTAAATACTACCCTGCCCAGGCGAACGAGCGTAGAGCCCTCCTCAAGGGCAGGCTCAAAGTCCTCGCTCATGCCGCAGGAAAGCTCAGGCAGGTTCAAATCGGGATGCGCCGCCTCCAGCTCATCCCTCAGCTCACGAAGCCCCGCAAAGGTGCGGCGTGCCACATCCTTATTCCCCCGGGGCGCCATAGTCATAAGCCCCTGTACGCAAATTCCCTCAAGTTCCGCAAGCTCACCCGCGGCGGCGCGAATCTCATCGGGCGAAAAGCCTCCCTTCGACTCCTCACCACTCACATTGACCTCGATGAGCACACGCTGGGGGCCGGCGAGCTCGCCTGCCTCAATCTTGCGGACAGCACGGCTCGAGATCGCCTGTGCCAGATGCAGCGAACCCACCGAGTGAATCAGCTCGGCTGAGCCCAGCACCGCATTGATCTTATTGGTCTGCAGGTTGCCGATCATATCGAAGCGCACCTCGGGCAGCTCCGGATGCTCCGCCAGACCCGTGAGCTTGCGAACCAGCTCCTGCGGGCGGTTCTCGGCAAAATGGCGATACCCCGCCTGGATGGCGGCAACGGTCTCATCGACACCAACGGTCTTGGACACGGCAATGAGGCGCGCGGCGTCGTGGGGGCGGCCCGCGCGATCGAGCGCCGCATAAAAACGTTCCAGAATCTGCTCGCGGCGAGCGCGCATCAAGTCCAAATAGTTATCCATTGCCAATCGCCTCCGCTGACAGCCAAACAAGTAGTCCCATGCTAACGCAAGAGCGCGGCCCCGCATGTGCAAGGCCGCGCTCACTTAGGTATTTACAATCTTTCGACGAACGGGGTCACTTACTCCTCGTCGTCCTCGCCATCGTCCTCGTCCTCAAGATGATCGAGCAGGTAGCGAAGACCCTCGCTGACCTCGTTGGCGGGCACCTTGGCAACGTAACGCGCGTCGACGGCGGGCCTCATGATAACACCCTCGCCCGAAGGCACGCGCATGCTCTCGAGCTCATCCTCGTCCACACGGGCGATATCGCCGGCGTTCATACGCTGACCAGTCAACAGGAAGGTCAGACGGCAAGCGGCATCGATGGAAATGGAAGCGATGCGATCGAGGTAGCGCGAAACCATGATGGCGCGGCGCAGGTCGTCATAGTTGCTGTCGTCGTCCATAAAGTCGCCCGTATCCATACGATTAAAGGTGCGGAAGAACTTCTCGTAGGCGGTGTGCACCGGCTCGTCCTCGACGGCCAAGTTGCAGATGATGGACATGTCATTGGTGACGAGCGCAGAAAGCGAAGAGCCCAGCACCTGGTAAACAGCTTCGGCCTCGGCCTCAACCGTACCGACGAGCTCCTGGGGCAGCGAGATGTCGGCCTTGACCATGTGACGCGTGGCGCGGCAGATCTGGCGAACCTTATCGGTCATGCGCTGCAGGTTAAAGTCGACGTAGATAATCGTCTGCAGCAAGCGGAAGTCGGAGGCGACCGGCGACTGCGTGGCGATCAGGTTGTAGCACACGGCCTCCAAGTTGGCGCAGCGCGCGTCAATCGAAAGCGTGCGCTTCTTGGTCTTGGTGGCGAGCTTGCGGTCGTCGGTCACATAGGCCTTCACGGCATCGTGGAGGGCCAGATCGACGGCCTCATAGATGCTCAGCATCTCGTGACGGGCCTCGACGAGCTGACGGGAAAACAGTTTGCGCATGGTTCACTCCAATCAGTTGGGTGCGGTCATGCCGCCCGCACAGTGAATACGCACCGGACCAGGTCCGATCGGCTTGGGACTAGTCGCACCGATCAGCCAAAGCGGCCGGTGATATAGTCTTCCGTCCGCGAGTCCACCGGGCTGGTGAAGATCGCGTCGGTTTGACCATACTCGATGAGCGTGGCAGGCTCACCGGCAACTTCCTGCAAGAAGAATGCGGTGTAGTCGCTGATACGAGCTGCCTGCTGCATTGAATGCGTGACGATGATGATCGTCATCTCGGGCGCCAGCTCGGCCATCAAATCCTCGACCTTAGAGACGGACGTGGGGTCGATGGCGGAGCAGGGCTCGTCCATCAGGAGGACATCGGGTTGCACCGCAAGCACGCGCGCGATGCACAGACGCTGCTGCTGACCGCCCGAGAGCGCCAAACCATCCTTGTTGAGCTGATTGGATACCTCTTTCCAGAGGTTGGCGCGCTTGAGCGATTCTTCCACGATGTCATCGAGGTCGCTTTTGCTAGTCACGCCCTGCAGACGAGGGCCAAAGGCGACATTCTCGTAGATGGATTTGGGAAACGGGTTGGGCTGCTGAAAAATCATGCCCACGCGGCGACGGAGGTCGACCGGGTCGACGCCCTCGGCATAGATATCGTTGCCGTCGAGCGTCATGGTGCCCTCGACGCGCGTACCCTCGATCAGGTCATTCATGCGGTTGATGCAGCGCAAAAACGTCGACTTACCGCAGCCCGAAGGGCCAATGAAGGAGGTGATGGCGTTTTTGGCGATGTTGAGGTCGAGCCCCGTCAGCGCATGAAAGTCACCGTACCAAAAGTTGAAATCCTTGGCCGTAATGGCCGCTTGCTCCAGCGTGGGAGCGGACTGATAAACGGACATGGGACTCCTTAACTAGCGACGCTTGCGCGACAGGAAGCGCGCAAACAGGTTGAAGGCCAGAATGATCACCATCAGCAAGAGCGCGGTGCCGTAGGCTGCGTTCATGTTGATGCCGTCGTTGGCAAGCAGGTACAGGTGAACGGTCATGGGGCGGCCGGAATCGAGCGGCGAGATAGGTAGATTGATGGCCTGGCCCATGGTGTAGAGCACCACGGCGGTCTCGCCAATGGCACGGCCGATGGCAAGGACAATGCCCGTGGCAATACGGCCAAAGGCAGAAGGAAGCACGATCTTGGAGACAACCTGCCACTTGGTGGCGCCCAGGCCATACGCGCCCCAACGGATATAGCGCGGAACGGCGCGAATGGCCTCTTCGGTGGTGCGCATGACGATGGGAAGCATCAAGAGCGCAAGCGCCAGAGCGGCCGAGACCATCGAAAGGCCCAGACCCATAGCCTCGACAAACAAGGCGTAGCCAAACAGGCCCATAACGATGGAGGGCACCGAGGCCAAAGCGTCAGCAGCGTAGCGAATGAGCTCAACGATCTTGCCCTGCTTGGCGTACTCGGCCAGATAGACGGCTGCCAGCACAGCGATCGGCGTGCAGATAAGCATGGCGAGCGCCGTCACATAGACGGTCGAGACGATCGTGGGCCAAATACCGCCCTCGGCGTTGACGCCCTGGGGCCAACCGAAGATAAAGTCGAGCGAGATGTGTGGCAGGCCGTTGATGACCACGTAGGCGATGATAGCGACCAGCACCAGCGTGGTGATGTATGCCGCGGCACGGAACACGCCAAGCATGATCTTGTTGGACAGGTCCTTGTTGATGCGGCCCTTCTTGCCGTGGGAAAGGGCACGCTTGATGCGCTCGCGCGACGAGGTCGTATCGACCGTCGTGTCAACGGAATCGGACATAGCCTACCCCCTCTTCTTCTTGGAAACCAGGCGGACGATGCCCACCAGCGTGGCGGAAATGATAAACAGGACCACGCCCATGCCGAACAGCGCCGAGCGATGCAGACCCGAGGAATAGCTCATGTCGAGCGCAATCTGGCTCGTGAGCGTCGAGATGGGGCTCGCAATGCTGTCGGGAATAACCGGGGCGTTACCCACGACCATGAGCACGGCCATGGTCTCGCCGATGGCACGGCCCATACCCAGCACGATGGCATCCACGATACCCAGCTTGGCGGCAGGTAGCACGACCTTATAGATGGTCTGCCACTTAGTAGCACCCATGGCATACGATGCCTCGCGAATACCCATGGGAATGGAATTGAGGGCATCGATGGTGAGCGTGGTGATGGTAGGGACGATCATGATGGCAAGCACGAACCACGCCGTCAGCGCACCAAAACCAAGACCACCGGTCAGTTGCGCGATAAACGGACGGATGATGATCATGCCAAAGAAGCCATAGATGATAGAAGGGATGCCGGCCAACAGGTCAACGGCAGGGCTGATGAGCTTGCGCACGCGCTTGCTGGCGATCTCGACCAGATACACGGCCGTGCCCACGCCTAGGGGCACACCCATGGCGAGCGCACCGACGGTCACCAGACCCGAGCCGGCAAGCAGCGACACGATGCCGTAGTGGCCCTCAGAGGGCGCCCACGTAAAGCTAAAGAAGTCCGCCAGACCGATGTCGGTAAAGACGGGCAGCGCCGAGTACGTGGTAAAGACAAAAATCAGGATGACGGTAACAACCGCCAAGAACGCGCAGGCAAAGAAAATCCACTGCAGCGCCTTCTCCTTGATATAGGTGCTGCGCGATACGAGCGCCAGCTCGCGCTTCTTGGGCGCCTGAGCATTCTGCTCAGTCTGGGAGTTTTCCTGTGCTTCCATGCTACTCACTCCCCTTCTCGTCGTTGGTGACGGGAATAAAGCCCGCCTCGCGAATCTGCTTGTCCATCTTTTCGGACGTCACGTAGTCGATGTAATCCTGCGCCTGCTGCGAAGGCGCACCCTTCACAAAGAAGTAAAGGTCGCGCGAGATGGGATAGCCGCCACTCGCGACCGTCTTCTCGGACGCCTCAACATGATTGACCGAGACGGCCTTGACCGAGGTCTTGGCGTTGAGGCTATCGACGAAGCCCAGCGAAATGTAGCCGATAGCCCCGCGCGAACGAGATACCACGTCGCGCACCTGGCCCGTGCCCGAAAGAACGGCCGAGCGGCGATCGAACGGGGTGCCGTCCATCACGATGGTGCGAAAGGCCTCACGCGTGCCGGACGCCTCATCTCGGTTGATGACCTGAATCCTCAGGTCCTCGCCACCGACTTCTTTCCAGTTGGTGATCTTGCCGGCGTAAATATCGCGGAGCTGCTCGGTCGAGAGGTTATCGACCGGGTTATCGTCGTTCACGATGACCGCGATACCGTCGTGGGCAATGACGATGGGAGTCAGGCCCAAATCCTGTTCGTCGGCATTGAGTCCACGGGAGGAGCTGGCGATATCGGCCGTGCCAGCGCTGACGGCTTCGATGCCAGCGGAAGAACCCAAACCGGAAACGAGCACGTCGATGCCGGTCTCCTCCTTAAAGCCCTCTGCCGCAATCTCGGCGATAGGAAGGCAGGTCGTGGAGCCGGCCACAGTAATGGAAGAGGTAGAAGATCCCGAAGAACAGGCGCACAGCGTAAGCGTAAGCACAGCGGCGCTCAGGACCGATACGATCTTTCTCATAGCATCACGCCGATCGCGGCATGGCGCCCACAGGTGCCGTCCTCGTTACGGTAGGAATAAAAGCGGTCGTTCTGACGCACGGTCGAAAGCTGGGTATCCACGATATTATCCGCGTCGACACCGACATCTACCAGCGCCTCGCAAATGGCAGCGGAAAGATCGAGCATGCGAGAGGTACTCGCATCGATCCAAGAGAACTCGGCGGCAAAGCGATCCATGAGCTCCTGGGAAACCTCGTACTCGTCACCCAGGATATGGGGCCCGATATAGGCGGAAACGTCGCTCGCATCGCAGCCGGCAGCATCGCAAAGCGCCTGGCACGCCTTGGCAGAAATACGTGCAATCGTGCCCTTCCAACCGGAGTGCACCACGGCAAATCCGCTGGGGGCCACCAGCACCACGGGAACGCAGTCGGCAAAGCAGAGCAGCACGGGCACGTCATGGGCCGTACAGACGATGGCGTCGCAGCCCTCGGCAATCTGCTCGCGAACAGCCTCAAGATCGTCGGCGCCGTTCGAAGTCACCGTAACGATATGGTCACCATGTACCTGATTGGGCACGAGCAGATTATGCTCGCACTCAGTGGCGCCCATAGCTTCGAGCGCTCGACGACGATTTTCTTGAACAGCAAAGGGGTCATCGCCTACATGCGAGCCCAGGTTGAGCGAGGAGTACGCATCTTCAGAAACGCCACCGGTGCGCTCGGTAAAGGCAAAGCGGACATCGGATGTCGCGCCCTCCACCAACGTAACTCCATCATGGTCGACACGCGAAACGTTGTCCGCACGTGCTGCCATACTAAAGCCTCCTAATAACACAAGTACCGCGGCGTCGCCGCGCAGTCCGCGTTTATACGGCTGTCATACTTCCTTAAAAGGATACCCGCAGCGGTAGGGACCAAACGTAAAGGGAACGTAAGGAGATTGGAGGCTTTCGTTTACAAACGAGAAACAAAACGGGGTGCATCCGAATGGACACACCCCGTGCAGGTCGTTGAGAAAAACGAACTAGAAGCTACCGCGCTTTAGGAAGTCGGGAAGCTCGAACTGGTCGTTGCCAAAGTTGGGCAGCTCGGTACCACCGACGTTGCGGGTCGGAGCGGCCTGAGCCGGGCTGGCAGCCGGAGCGGTGCGCTGCGGCTCAGCGGAGGCAGCGGCCTTGCTCTGAGACTGCTGAGCAGCAAAAAGCTCATCCTGACGGTTGACGTTGGAGTCGGAGAAGCCCGTAGCGATGACGGTGATACGCACCTGATCGCCCAGGGACTCGTCGACAACGGTACCGAAGATGATGTTGGCCTCGGGGTCGACGGCGTTGGCGACAACGTCGGCGGCGTCGCTGATCTCCTGGATGCCCAGGTCCTTGGAACCGGCGATGGAGAGCAGCACGCGCGTGGCACCATCGATGGAGCTCTCGAGCAGCGGGCTGGAGATGGCCTGCTGGGCAGCGTCGACGGCACGAGTATCCCCAGAAGAGGTACCGATACCCATCATGGCGGTACCGGCCTGCTTCATGATGGTCTTAACATCGGCGAAGTCCAGGTTGATGATACCGGGGACGGTGATGAGGTCGGTAATGCCCTGGGTGCCCTGAGAAAGAACGCCATCGGCAATCGCGAAGGCCTCGAGCATGGTGGTCTTCTTCTCGGCGATGTCGAGCAGCTTATCGTTAGGGATGACGATCATGGTGTCGACGCAATCGGAGAGGGTCTTGATGCCCTCCTCGGCGCTCTTCTTGCGCTTGCGGCCCTCGAAGGTGAAGGGCTTGGTCACGACGGCGACGGTCAGTGCGCCGACCTCGTTCATCGCGATATCGGCAACGATGGGAGCAGCGCCGGTACCGGTGCCACCGCCCTCACCGCAGGTGATAAACACCATGTCGGCGCCAGCGAGCGCCTCGGCAATGTCGTCGCGGGACTCATCGGCAGCCTTGCGGCCAACCTCGGGATTGGCGCCGGCGCCCAAGCCGCGGGTAAGGTCGGTGCCGATGTGCACCTTGATATCGGCATCAGAGATCGCGAGTGCCTGAGCATCGGTGTTGATGGCAACAAACTCGACGCCGCGGATTCCCTCTTCGATCATTCGATTGACCGCGTTGGTACCGCCGCCGCCGACGCCGACCACCTTAATGACGGCAAGGTAGTTGTTGATCTCTGTCTCGTGCATGTCGGTCCTCCGAACAAAGGTTATAGCCATAGCATGGGTCGACCCCTGCGCACATTAACCTTCAGGTTGAAAGTAAATGCAAAGGTAAACCGTATTATGTTTGCACATTATGAACGTATCAGTCAAATAATTGACCGTGAAAACCAAACAAACCAGATAAACGGCGTGGTATGGCCCCTCAACAAAGCATCAACCAGCGCTACGAGGTCGGAGCATTCCTAAATGTGTAGTTGCCTGGAGAGCGCACATTGATATACGTTACGCCCTCTACCTGCGAAAGCAACTTGGTGACTACGCGTTCCTTCTTGGCGATATCGTCCGAATCGCCCAGCGACACCTCAATGCCGTTATTGAGGTTTGCCGAGATGGCTTCGACCGAAGGCGTGGAAATATCCTTGACTTGTCCCAAGAACTCGGTCGAAAAACCACGCACATAATCCAGGCCGGCCTTAACGGCCTTGGAGTTCACCGCCTGGCCGGAAACCGGAGCGACATCCGCCGAGACATCAGTCAACAACACCGCGCCATAATGCTTGGCGAGCGCCAGCGCGGCATCGATTCCGGTCAAGGTATTTGAGCCCTGCCCTGTCGTGATGACGTTGCCCTGGTCGTCCACTTCGACCGACGTCGACAGCGGGGCGATCCAGGTGTCATCGTCTCCGATAGCCCAGGCAAGGTCGTCGGAGCTGATATACGCAATGGCGATAACTTTACGCTCCGTCGGCGTGATGATAAGCGTATGGGGAAACTGGCGCTGGACATCCACGCCCGAAACCCACGGGTTCTGCTTGAGATCCTCGGTAATCTGGTCGGGATCGACGTTAAAAAGCGACGTTCCCTCGGGCAAGTCGATCAGCTGGATAGCATCGTGCTTCGTCACATGCTCGCTGCCTTGAATCTGAATATCAGTGGCAGTAAACAATCCAGAGTTGATCATCACGATGGCAACGACGACGAGCACGGCCAAGACGGCCAGAACGCCGCCCACGATTTTGCCTTTGCCTGTAACGACAGAAGCGGCGTCTGATGTTTTATTTGCCATCGCTCCAAGTGAAGATAACGGGTTGAAACCTTTTTTACCCGAAGACTTCTTGGCGGTAGCCGGCACCGATGTCAGCGAGCGCGGTTTCGATGCGCCCAGCGTGCGACCTGGACGCACCGCTTTAGTTCCCGTCGAGGGCTTGGGAGCTGCCATGGGACGGACAGGCTTGGCGCCCATAACAGGCTTTGACGTAACCGAGGGACGCGAGGACTTTTTTGCGGCCGGACGATTACCGAGCTGCGAGCCGACGACCGGACGACTGGCCTGTCGAGCATGCCCGACAGACTTAGAGTGCGCGACGGTATTGCGTTGAGGTTTGGCAGGCGCGCCGGAACGCCCTCCGGCGCGGCGGAAGGTGGGCTTCGATGCTCTAGAAGCCGAGGAATTTAACTTCCGGTCTGAGCTCGATGCCATACGCCTCCCTCACCTTTCCGTGCACATGTCTAATAACCGCGGCAACGTCATCGGCCGAGGCAGTTCCGTTATTAACGATAAAATTAGCGTGAACGGGCGAAACTTCCGCGCCGCCAATCGAAAAACCCTTTAATCCACAATCCTCGATAAGCTTGCCCACACTCGCATCGGGCGGGTTGCGAAAGACAGACCCGCAGGATGCGCGACCCATGGGCTGCGTACGCTTGCGCCTTGTAAGGTACCGCTCCATGCGCTCGCGAATGTCGGCCTTGGGCGCCGGTTTAAGCTTGAACACGCACTCGAGGATGATCTCATTGCGGGGAAGGCTACATTCGCGGTAGCCCCAAGTGATCTCGGACCCCGCATAATGCTTGATACCGGATGCCGGGTCAAACGTTACGACATCCTCAACCAGCGAGCCAATCCACTCGGTCCGTGTGCCGGCATTCATAGATATCGCACCGCCGACCGAACCAGGAATGCCAACGGCAAACTCAAGGCCCGAGAGGCTACGCGACAGGGCATCGTTGACCAGGCGCGCAAACATCACGCCCGCACCGACCGTCAGCGTACAACCGTCATCGGCAACAACCGTGCGCTGAAACTCACGTCCGAGCGAAATGACGGCACCGCGATAACCGCCATCGGCAACCAGCAGATTGGAGCCCTTGCCGATGATGACCCACGGCACCTGCTCGCGATCGAGCACCGCCACGGCGCGACGGAGGGCATGATAGCTATGGCACGTCACAAAGAGGTCGGCCTTGCCGCCGATACGATAGCTCGTATGACGCGCAAGGCGCTCGTCCTCGATCGCATCCGTGTCGATCATGCCCGAGAGCGCCATGACGGCGTTAAACAGACCCATTAGACTTAAGCGTCTTTCTTGGCAGTCAGATACTCAATGAACTCGGGACCGACGGTCGTAACGTCGCCGGCACCCATGGTGAGCAGCAGGTCGCCCTCGCCCACCATCTGCTCGAGCTCCTGATTGAGCTCAAGACGGCTGGAGCAGTACACGACCTCCTTGCCAGGATGCTTGGCGCGCACGGTATCGGCGAGCATCTTAGAGGTGACACCCGGAATGGGTATCTCGCCAGCCGAGAACACATCAATCAGCAGCAGTTTATCGGCATTGGCAAATGCATCGGCAAAGTCGTCGCACAGGGCCTGCAGGCGCGAATAGCGGTGCGGCTGGAACACGACGTCGACGTGCTTGTAACCCAGCGACGAGGCGGCAGCAAGCGTCGCCTTGATCTCGGTGGGGTGATGGCCGTAATCATCGACCACGGTGATGCCATCGATATCGCCCACGTGGGTAAAGCGACGGCGGACGCCCTCAAAGCTCGAGAGCGCCTTGGCGGCGGCGTCGATGTCAAGGCCCAGGACATGGGCGACGGTGAGCACCGCCGTGGCGTTGAGCATGTTGTGGCGACCGGGATTGCTCTTGATCTCCACAGCGTGCTCAGTGCCGTCCTCAAAGCGAACGATAAAGTCACTCTGGATGCCCTTGACATCCGGGTGCACGCAGACGATGTCGTTGCTCTCGGCAAAGCCGTAGGAAAGCACGTGACGGCCCGTCGACTTGGCGAGCTCGACCAGATGCGGGTCCTCGCCGCAGACGATGACGGTGCCGTCCTCGCCCACCAGGCTCATGAATTTGGCGAAAGTTGCCTCGATCTCCTCGATACCCGAGTAGTGATCGAGGTGGTCGGCCTCGACGTTGGTCACAATGACCACGTTGGGGTTCAGGAACAGGAAGGAGCTGTCGGACTCGTCGGCCTCGGCGACAAAGTAGTCACCCGAGCCGTTCTTGCCGTTCGTGTCATAGCCCTCGACGATGCCGCCGATCAAGAAGCTCGGATCCAGACCCATGCGGTCGAGCATGGTGGCGCACATCGAAGACGTGGTGGTCTTGCCATGCGTGCCGGCAACAGCGACGGTAGTGTAGCCGTGGCCCAAAGCAGAGAGCATCTTGGCACGGGGCCACACGGGAATGCCCAGCTCGCGAGCGCGCACGAGCTCAGGGTTGGACTCCGGAATAGCGGTGGAGACAACAACCACGTCGGGCTTGACCTCGTCGATCGTGGCTGCCTCATGGCCCACGTGCACCTTCACACCAGCGCGGGTAAGCTGGCGGATATAACGTGACGTCTTAAGGTCGGAGCCGGTAACGGCATAACCGCGCTCGTGCAGAACGAGAGCGATGCCGCTCATGCCGGCGCCGCCGATACCGATAAAGTGGGCGCTCTTAAACTCGGGCGCGGAGGTTGCAGTCTGGGAATCAGCCATGTGCTCGTGTACTCCTTGCGTAAACACTGCCTGTAACCCGTTAACTGTACCGCACCTACCTCATCAGCGCGAGGGCGACCGACGATATCCCGTCTAACTAACGCAAACCCTCTACCGCATCGGCCAGAAGAGCGGCGGCCCTATCCTGAGCCAGACCACGCGCCGCCTGACGCATGGCGTCGCGCGCCGCCGCGTCATCGACCAGGTGCAGCAGCTCATCGGCAAAGGCAGAACCGTCGATATCGGCATCGGCGCAGAGCACGCCGGCCCCGGCGTCGACCAGATAACGGGCATTGGTGGTTTGGTGGTCGGCCGTCGCATGCGGATACGGCACGAGCACCGAGGGCACGGCGAGCGCAGCGATCTCGGCCACGCTCGATGCGCCCGAACGCGAGAGCACCAAATCGGCAGCAGCCAGCATATCGCCCATGTTGTCGATGTAAGGCTGGACGCGATAACGCTTCGCCTCCTCGGGCGTCAGCGCCAAAGCGCGCTCGGTCTCCTCAAAGCCGTCGGCACCCGTCGAATGCAACACATAGAGGTTCTTGCGCGAAAGCAGCTCGTTTTTGAGCGAAGTCACGCGCTCGTTGAGGTGCTGGGCGCCAAGTGAACCGCCAAAGACGAGCAGCAGCGTAGCGTCCTCGGGAACGCCAAGTGCCTTGCGGCCGCGAGCGCGATCGCCCTCGATCACCGAGCGACGTACGGGGTTGCCGGTCATGAGCACGTGGTCAGGGTCACCTTCGCGCTCAAAGACCGCGCGCGCTGCCGGCACCGAGATGCACACGCGAGCGGCGTGGGAGTTCATCATCTTGTTGGCCAGGCCCGGAACAGAGTTCTGCTCATGTAGCAGATACGGAACGCCTGCGCCCTTGCACCACCCCAGCAGCGGAACCTCGACATAGGCACCAAAACCGATGGCAGCATCGGGCTTGCCGACCTTTGAGAAATGACTGGCGAGCGCACGCTTGGCCTTGTTGACACGCCACAGCGAGGTCAGCGCCGTCCAGGGACGGGAGCGGTCGAAGCCCGTGACCGTAATGGGCACAAAATCAAACCCAGCCTCGGGGACCAGACGACCCTCGAGCTTGCGCGACTGGCCCACGAACACAACGTGGTGGCCACGATCACGCAGCTCTTCGGCCAAGGCGAGCGCGGGGTTGATGTGTCCTGCCGTGCCGCCGGCTGCAATAGCAACGGTCATTTTATCGGTCATGGTAGTCCCTTCGTACACGCGGTCCCTGGTCGTCGGTGCGCAGACGCGCCGACGGGTCCGAGTTCAAATCGATTCGATTATATCCGCCGCCCGCATTGCGAGGAGTGGGGCGCTGAGGACGACCTTGCGGCGCCGTTCGCTGACGCGGGCGGGCTGCCGGCTCGGTCGCAGAGCCATCCAGGACGGTAAAACCGTTACGCGAAGATCGCTCGCCGCGCACGTGGGGCACGCCGGCGGTACTCTCATCCATAACGGCAAAGCTCTCGCGGCGACGGTCGTACTCATCGCGACGGGCGCTCTCGTACGAAACGCGCAGGATCAGACCGGCGAGCATAAGCGACACAATAATCGAAGAGCCGCCGTAGCTAATAAACGGCAACGGTTTGCCCGTCATGGGAAACACGTTGAGGATGCCCAACGCGTTAATCAAAAACTGCACCGCGAGAATGACCGCGGAGCCAGACGCCATAAGCGCGCCCCGACGATCGGTCGCCTGTTCGGCAATGCGAAACGCCGAATAGATCAGCATCGCAAACACCAAGAAGAACAGCACGGTTCCGACAAAACCGACTTCCTCGCCAATGATGGCCAGGATGTAGTCATTGTGCGCCTCGGGCAGATACGAGTACTTCATGGTTGAGTTGCCGATGCCACGGCCGAACAGACCGCCCGAGGCAAAGGCCATGATGGCAAGCGTGGCCTGATAGCCGTCACCATACTCGTCGGCCCAAGGGTTCAAGGCAACCTGAATACGCACCATACGGTACGGCTCTGCAACAAGCGCAATCACGATCACGAGAATGCCGAAGATTAGCACGCCGATGATAAATCTGGGGTCGAGACCCGCAAACAACGCCATGCACATGAGGGTCAACAGGATGATCAGGACAGTACCGAAATCGGGCTGGATAAAGATCAGAAAGAGCGAAATGCCCAGGTAGATGCCCATCTTGCGAAGGAATTCGTTGATGTTGCCACCGGGCGAAAAGAAGCGATCAAGCATGATGGCCGAATACGCAATGGCAAATGGCTTTAAAAACTCGGAAGGCTGGAACTGAATACCGGCGATGTTGAGCCAGCGCGTGGCGCCACGGCTGCCGCTGCCCACCAAGAACACCAGAAGCAGTAGCCCTATCATGCCGATGAGGAAGATCCTGAGCACATCCTCCCCAAACCAGCTGTCTGGCAAAACGCGCACGATGGCAATCAGCGCCAGAACACCGACCACGGCAAACGCGGCCTGTCGACCCAGAAAAAACGTCGCCGAGCCATTCTCGTGCAGCGCCTCGACCGAAGACGCCGAGTACACCATCAGCAGGCCAAAGCATACCAAGGTAAACAAGCAGGCCATGAATATCAAACGGGGGCGCATGATACGGGCGGGAACGCCGGCAATATAGCGTTCGCTAAACGACTGCCCGCCGCGACCGGAACGCGGTGTGCTACGCCGCGAGGAAGCACGGTCCGAGTCGGGCCTCCTCATACCTTGTCGGGGGCTCTCCTCTCTCACCGGCAACCCCTATTCCATTTGCGATTTCGCCGCAGCGGCAAGCTGGGCCACATAGTCCTTAAACACGCGGCCGCGCTCCTCATAGCCCGAGAACTCATCGAACGAAGAGCAGGCAGGAGAAAGTAAGATCACATCGCCACGGCTCGACAGCGAACGGGCGACGTCCACGGCATCGCGCAGGTCATCCGCCTGGGCGATATCCACATCGCCATCGACATCGGCCTCGTCCATAGCGGCGGTGAAACGCTCGCGCGCATCGCCAAAGCAGACGACCGAGCGTACGTTATCCATAACAACGCGCGCGAAGTCCGTGAGCGGCGTGCCCTTATCGTGGCCGCCGAGCAGCAAGATCACGTCGTCATCGGGAAATGCCGTCAGTGCCTTCTCGACCGCATCGGTGTTGGTCGCCTTGGAATCGTTGACGTAGCGCACGCCGTCAATCTCGCCACACGGCTCCACGCGGTGCTCGAGCGGCTGGAACGAGGCCAGACCGCGGCAGACACCATCGACATCGACACCGACTGCCAGGGCAGCCGTGGCAGCGCACAGGGCATTGATAACATTGTGATGGCCCGAAATCTTGAGCTCGGATGTAGCGATGAGCGGGGTCTCGACGCCCTTCAGGCGCACGATCATCTTGCCATCGCGCACAAAGGCGGCATCCTCGCCCTCGGGCTCGTCAAAAGCGACCTTGCAGATGCGACGACCCGGCGTGTAGATGTACTCATCGAACTCGTGAATGCCGGCGTCTTCGACGTCGACAACCGCCAGATCGTCATCGACCATATTGTCAAACAGTTTGATCTTGGCAAGCGCATAGTTCTTATGGCTCTTATGCCAGCCCAAGTGGTCGGGAGTGATGTTGAGCAGCACCGCCACGCGAGGATGAAGCTCGGCGGTCGTAGCAATCTGGTAGCTCGAGAGCTCGGCCACAAACCACTCGTTGTGGGCTCGGCCGTCAATCTCGTTGACCGGCGGCTCGCCGATGTTGCCGACAGCTACGCTGGCCTCGCCGGCAGCCTTGAGCAGATAATCAGTCAACGACGTGGTGGTCGTCTTGCCGTTGGTACCCGTGATGGCAATCCAGTTATCGGGCGACAGGCGATAGGCAAACTCGGGCTCACCCATAATCTGGGCGGCATGCTCGCGCCCGGCCTTAAAGAAGCCCGAGAACTCCGAGATGCCCGGGCACGTCACGCATACGTCATAGGCACCCTCGACCTGTTCGGTCCCATAGACAAACGACGCACCAGCAGCCTCGAGCGCACGCGTGGCGTCATTGGGCTCAGAGGCGCCGCCGCCATACACGGTAACGGCGCTCACGCGCTCGGGATGCGCCAGCGCCCAGCGGGCGACATCGAGACCGGATTTGCCCTGACCCAAAACGAGCAGGCTAAAGACATCAGCAAGAGGCATGAAAGACCACTATCCCAACTGGAAGAACAGAGCAAGGCCAACGGCACCAAAGGCCGCAGCGATAATCCAAAAACGGATGACAACCTTGGTCTCGGCCCAGCCCTTCTTTTCGAAATGATGATGGATGGGCGCCATAAGGAAGACGCGCTTGTGCGTAAAGTGGAAGTAGACAACCTGAATCATGACCGACAGGGTCTCAACGATAAACAGGCCGCCGATGATGAGGGAGACGACCTCGGTGTTGGTCATGATGGACGTGCAGGCAAACGCGGCGCCCAGGGCAAGCGAGCCGGTATCGCCCATAAAGATGCTCGCCGGATAGCAGTTGAACCACAGAAAGCCCAAGCAGGCACCGGCACATGCGGTGCAGAAGATGGACAGGTTCACGTCTCCGTGCAAAAACGCCATGGCAGCCATGGCGAGCATGGCAATCATGGAGGTGCCGCCAGCAAGACCGTCAAGGCCATCGGTCAGGTTCACGGCATTAGAAAGACCGGCGATCATCAGCCAGCAAAAGACAATGTAGAGCCACGGGAACGAAAGGCCGCAGATGGTGGTCGAAAGAACACCGAGGTCAATCGTCAGGCCGCCGGGAAAACGAATCTCGGGGGCAACGCCGCACCAGTTGACGGCAAGTACCGTAAAGGTGACACAGATAATGGTTAGGCCGATCATCTTGGCATGAGGCGTCAGACCGAGCGAGCGCCCATGCGTAACGGAAGTCAGGTCGTCGATCAGGCCCAGCACGCCGGTCGCCAGCGTGGCGAGCAGCACGAGCACGAGCTCGGTGGTGAGCTTGCCCATCAGCAGGCAGGTCAGCGAGATCGCGACGAGAATGACAACACCACCCATGGTGGGCGTTCCCTGCTTAACCAAATGACGCTTGGGGCCGTCGGCACGAACCTGCTGGCCGATACCCTCGACCTTGAGCAGCTTGATCCACCACGGCATGAGCAGCAGCGCAATGGCAGCGGCGATGCCAAGCCCCAAAAAAGCCTGATACGTTGGATACGAGGGATTGCCGAACATGGGCTAGCACACACCTTCCACAAAGCGGTCGAGCTCAACAAAGCGGGAACCCTTGACCAGTACAACATCATGTTTTTCAAGCGCGCCGCCCATGCGGTCGAGCACCTGCTGATAATCGGAGAACACCTGGATGCGGTCCTCGTCCATGCCCATCATGCGCGCGGCGTCGGCCATAAGCTGGGCCAGCTCACCGCCGACGCACGCCAGCATGTCGAGCTTCTTGGCGGCGGCATAGGCGCCCACGAGCTCATGCATGCGAGGAGCCTCATCGCCCATCTCGCCCATCTCGCCCAGGATCGCCATACGAGACCCCGTGCACGAAAGCGAGCACAGCAGATCGAGGCCAGCAGCCATGGATTCGGCACTGGCGTTATAGGAATCGTCGATGACGCGGGCACCGCTCTTGGCGCGCTTGATCTCCTGGCGGTGACCGGTGATCGTGAGGCCTCTAAAGGCAGCATCGATCTGCTCGGGCGTCACGCCCAGGCGATAGGCAACTGCGGCGGCCTTAACGGCATTTGGGACGGACTGCACGCCGGGGATGGCAAGCATGGTATCGGTCGTCTCACCCTGGCCAAAATCGAGCGTAAAGACCGGACGGCCCTCGTCATCAACACGAACGTCGCGGGCACGGACCTCATCATCGTCCGAGACGCCGGCCAGCATCACGTCGATACCAGCAGGCTGGGCGAACGTATCGCGAATGAACGGCGTAAAGTCGTCCTCGCCGCCCAAAACCAGCAGCGGCAAGAAGTCGCCAGCGGCGCACATACCCTGGACAATCTCGGCCTTAGCGCGGGCGATGTTCTCGCGGCTACCCAAAATGCCGATATGAGAGGTGCCAATCTTGCTCACGATGGCAAGGTTGGGATTGGCGGACTGGGACAGGCGCTCAATCTCGTGGAAATGGTTCATGCCCATCTCGAGCACCAGGACCTCGGTATCGGCCGGAGCGGAAAGCACCGTGAGCGGCATGCCGATCAGGTTATTGAAATTGCCCTTGGTGGCCCAGACACGATAGCGCTTGGCGAGCACAGCGGCGAGCACGTCCTTGGTCGTCGTCTTGCCGATGGAACCGGTAATGCCAACGACCAGGCAGCCAAGCTCCAGACGGTACGCGTGCGCCAAACGCAGCAGAAACTCCTCGGGATCATCGGTCAGCAAGATGGCACAGCCCTTGTCCTGCGCCAGCGAGACCAGCTCAGCCTCGGGCTCACGCGTCATCACGACGGCGCCGGCACCCGACTGGACGGCACGGGAAGCAAAATCATTGCCGTCGACGTTTTCACCGGGAAAGGCGACGAAAATCGTCCCTTCCTCGACCTGACGCGAGTCGATAACGCACCCGCGGCATACCCGATCGGCTTCTCCCGTCACGGTTCGGGCCCCTGTTGCGGCCGCGAGGTTGTTGACGGCGATCTCTATCATTGCAGCTCCCCTGTAAACCTAATAATGCTATCGGCGTATTGTATCCCAGCGCCGCGCATGCGTGGTGCAGGGCATGTGAACACCCCTCATATGGGACAACAAACCACGCCCCAAAGATTGTAACCCCCTACCTCGTGCGCGGGATACCCAGCACGTCGAGCGCGTTGGCCATAATGGACTGGAACGGCACCGCAGCGGCATCCGAACCGCTCGGCGTTCCGTCGAGCGTGATATAGCACAGTACCTTGGGCGATTGTGCCGGTGCAAAGCCCATAAAGGACGACATGTAGTTCTCCTTGAGGTAGCCGCCGTTCTCGTCGGCACGTTCGGCCGTACCGGTCTTACCCGCCACGTCATAGCCGTCAACCGCGCCGCCAACGCCCGTTCCCTCGGACACGACCGTCTGCATGCACGATGTCACCTGGGATGCGGCGTCCTCAGAAATCGCGCGTTCGCCTTCGCCCCAGTCCTTCTCGTCGCCTTTGCTGGACTTATAGAAGTGCGGGGTCATCATCACGCCGCCGTTGGCGATGCCGCCCACGGCACGTGCAATCTCAATCGGCGAGACGGACAGCGCCTGTCCAAAGCTCATCGAGCCCAGCGTGGCGCCGTCATACTGGTCACGCTCCTTGACGATGCCCAGGCTCTCGCCCGGAAAATCGACACCGGAGCTGTGACCGATGCCCCACTTGTCCACATAGGCGGCAAAGTCGTCGGCACCGATCTTGCGCCCCACCAGGACAAAGCCCACATTGGACGAACGGCGCATCATCTCGCGCACATCCATGGTCATGCCATAGTCGCGCTTGTCGGCATCGGTAACGGCATCGTCGCCCACCTTGATGCTCGCCGGCACCTCAAACGACGTACTCGATCGCACGACACCCAAGTCGAAGCCGGCGCCCGCCACGAGCGTCTTAAAGACCGAGCCGGGCTCGTAGGCGTCGGTGACCAGGCGCAAGTTCATATCCTCGGTCTTGGCGTTCTCCAGATCGGTCTGGTCGTAGGTCGGGTACGAGCAGGCTGCCAAGATCTCGCCTGTCGTAGGATCGGTGACCAGCGCCGAGCCGTTCTTGGCCTTAGTCTTCTCAACTGCCTCTGCCAGGGCATCCTCAGCCGCTCGCTGGATATTGACGTCGAGCGTCGTCACGATGTCAACGCCGTCGACCGCAGCAACCTTTTTATAGGCACCGCCCGCGATATAGCTGCCGTCCCTCGCGCGCTCGCGTACGAGGGAACCATTCGTGCCGGTCAGAAGCTTGTTGTATTGCTTTTCGAGACCCGTCAGGCCGTCGTTGTCTACATTCACTACACCCAGCACCTGCGATGCCAGATTGCCGTATGGATATACGCGCTTCATGGCCTGCTCAAAAAGCACGCCGGGCAGGTTCTTCTTCTCCAGCGCCGCAGCATCGTCTTCGTCCACCTGGCGCTTGATATACACCCAGGTGCCATCGGACTCGACGAGCTTGCGGCAGGTCTTTTTGTCGATTCCAGTTGCCTTGACCAGCGCCGACACCGTCTTGTCAACATCCTCGACAAGCTGCGGGTTCACGGCGATGTTGCGACATTCGACCGACGACGCCAGCACGTTACCGTTGCGGTCGTAGATGGTGCCGCGTTTGGCATAGAGGGTCTGTGCAAGCAGGCGGCGCGCATCGGCACGCTCGCGCAGTTTATCGGCTTCGACAATTTGATAGTCGGCAAGGCGAAAGACGCCCAAGCTCAAACCAAGCCCGATGAAGCCCATGACGGCTTTGCGGCGAGGCAGAGGCGTGCCTGTGAGCCATTCGGTCGACGAACTCTTGCGCGACCTGGTGTTATGCATTTGAGGGCCGTCCGAGCCGCGAAGTCGCGACGCCGGGTCGTTGCCACGGGACTGCCCGGCGTTGTAAGATTGCCGACCCGTTCCTTGATAACCAGAACGTCCCCGCGACGAGGGACGTCCAGAACCGCGGCCCCCATCGGAACCGCGGCGATAGTCATTTGTCATACTCAGCTACCGTCTTGCTACTGAGCGGTCGCGGTCGCGTTGGCGCCCGCGGCTGCATCCTGCGAAAAGTCAAGTGTAACGCTCTCGCTGGGCTCCACCATGCCATAAGCGCCCGCAAGGTCGCGGATGCGCGTGTCGGCGCCATAGACCGAATGCATGACCTCCAGGTCGGAGCTCTCATCGGTCGCCTTTTCGAGCGTGTTGGTAAGCTCGGCGTTGCTGTTGAGCACCTGGGCCGTAACGCCGGCGAGCGCCACGCGGGCGACGCCGATCGTCATGAAGATAGCCGCAATGATGCAAAACGTTTTAAGAACGCTCATGAAAACCGGACTTACCGCCTGGTTTGCCTGACGGCCCGCGCCCGTGTAGACATCAAAGCGCGGCGTGAGCTGCTCACGGGGAGCAACGGGGGCCTGCGGCGTCTCACGATAGGCGGGCATGGCGTTCATATCATAGGCGAGTGCTGCGCTTGAAGTGTTGTAGCCCATGATATGCCGCCTCCCATCCCGAGTACGTTGGTAGTGTGTTTAAGCTTCGTTTATGGTGCGAGCGGGAGGTCCAATATCGCGCGGTCGCGCCTACAGACGCTGCGCCACGCGGATTTTGGCTGATCTCGCCCGAGGGTTGCGCTCAACCTCATCAGGCTGGGCAACCAAGGGTTTGCGGGTGATGACCTTGAGTATCGGCACGTTGCCGCACACGCACACCGGAATCTCCGGCGGACACGTGCACCCCTGGCTCATCTCCTTAAAGTGGTTCTTTACGATACGGTCCTCGAGCGAGTGATACGAGATGACGCAGATACGTCCGCCCGGGTTGAGCCACCTGGTGGCGGCATCAAGCCCTCGTTCGAGCACATCGAGCTCGTGATTGACCTCGATGCGAATGGCCTGGAAACTTTTCTTGGCCGGGTGTCCGCCATGCCGACGAGCGGCAGCCGGGATACCCGCCTTGATGATCTCGACAAATTGGCCGGTGGTTTCGATCGGTTCTTGCTCGCGGCGGCGCACGATCTCGCGCGCGATCTGCGAGGCGAACTTCTCTTCGCCGTAGACGCGTAGAATCCGGGCGAGGTCGTGTTCGTTATAGGTGTTGATGACCTCAGCTGCGTTTAAGGTGTTATTACCCGGATCCATCCGCATGTCCAATGGGGCGTCCTCGTTATACGAAAAGCCCCTGCCAGGGATATCGAGTTGCGGTGACGAAACGCCCAAATCGAACAGGAAGCCATCGACCCCGGGCACCTCGGCCGAGCAAAGCAGCTCGTCCAAGTCGCCGAAGTTGCCCTTCAGCAGCTGGTGCGGAACGCCGGGAACCTCGCGGTCCAGACGGGCGCCAGCGGCCTCGAGGGCCATGTCGTCCTGATCGACGCCGAGCAAAAGGCCGGTTTCCCCCACCTGCGCGGCCATCTTTACCGAATGGCCGGCACCGCCAAGGGTGCAATCGCAGACAACGGAGCCGCTCTTGAGCTGCAGCGACTCAAGCACTTCGCCGAGCATGACAGGTTCATGCCGATATTCTTGTGTCAAGATCCCACGCTCCATCCGTTACCCGTGCCTTGCCCTTACGAGAAGAAGAGGTCCAGCAGGGCCTCATCGTCATCGTCCTCATCGGCCGCGGCGCGATCCCAAACCTCAAGGTGGTCGTAGTTGCCCACAACCGTGACCTCGCGGTCGAGGTTCGCCTGCTTGCGGAGAGACTCGGAAAGACCGATACGACCGGCGCTGTCCACGTCCATCGACGTGGTGCGCTTGTTGATCGCCCTCATGAGCTTCTGGTCATTAATGTCACGCGGGTTAAAACCCTCGTGGCCCTCACGACCCGCGAAGAGTCCTTCGACCCACTTATCGAAGGCCTCGGCAGAGAACACGTACAGAGCATCGACATCCAGGGCTTTGAACACGCGAACGTGCTCTCCAAGCTCCTCGCGAAGGGGTGCAGGCAGGGACAGACGACCTTTTGCATCGAGATTGCGCTCGTATGCACCAGTCATTCCCATGTGCGCCCTCCCCTCGGTTACTCAGATGGCACGTACGCGGGGAACCACCCCGCCTGTCGACGTCATCAATAATATGGGGAACCGCCCCATTTTTCAACACCTTTCCCCACCCCTTCCCCCACCCCGCCCCTCCACTCCACTCACCATATATTGCAAAACACCCCCAAGCATATGTTCGAAAACACAATATATTGTGTTTTCAGCAAAGGCGTGATGCCACCTGTAGAACCACACCCGCGAACCTCAACCTTCAAGTTGACCTTGAGGCGATTTTTACGTCCCTTTACATGCCGTTCACATCGCCCCCAAACTCCCCCACCCAAGGCACGTGCGGCCCACCACCGCGACGCCAAGTGGCGAAAAATGGGACGGGCCCCAGATTGCCCATGCGCGCGCAAAAGCACGCCGCGGCAATCTGGAGCCCGTCCCCAAATACCTATAAATATGCAGGTCAGCGATGTGTTAACGATGTGCCAGCGGGTGCGCCGCCAAATAGACCTCGGTCAGTTGCGTACGATCGACATGCGTGTAGACCTGCGTGGTCGATATATCGGCATGTCCCAAGATCTCCTGTAGCACACGGAGGTCTGCGCCGCCCGCAAGCATATGGGTGGCAAAGGAGTGACGCAGCGTATGGGGATGGAGCCCCACCAGTCCCACCTGGCGCCCGTAGCGCTCACAGATGGCATGGATGCCCTGGCGCGACAGACGGCGGCCGTTCTTATTTAAAAAGACCGCCGAGGTCTCGGTTCCGCGGGCATGGGCCGCCAAGCGAGAACGCCCCTCAGTTACATAAAGCGCCAGAGCTCGCGCCGCGCTTCCCACCAGCGGGGACAGGCGTTCCTTCGAGCCCTTACCGCGAACGAGCACAAAGCCATCGTCGATATGGATATCGCCCACATCGAGTCCCACCAACTCGCTCACACGCAAACCGCATCCATAGAGCACTTCCAAGATGGCATGGTCGCGCAAGCCCATCTCGCCCTCGGGGAAATCTTGATCGAGCAGCGCCGAGACATCCTCCACCGATAGATACTCCGGCAAATGCTCAGCCTTTTTAGGCAGGCGCAACGCCGCCGTTGGATTTTGGGCCACAGCCCCATCGCGCACCAAAAAGGCATGCAGGCCCTTCACGGCCGCAAGCGCACGCTCCACCGAGGCATCCGAATAGCCCCCATCGCGACGGTCGGCGACAAAGCCCTCCACGACCTGACGGGTCACCTCTTCAAAAGACACAATACCCGCCCGCTCCAGATAGGCGCAGTACGTCGTCAGGTCACGACGATAGGCCGCAATCGTGTTGCGCGCCAAACCCCGCTCGACCGCGAGGTAATCGAGATACTCCCCCGCCGCCACGGCGAGCGACGAGGGAGTAGCTTCGGTATGTTCCTTATTCGCCGGCACCCTTAGTCCGTAGCGAGGTTCATGGGCGTCACCTGCAGGCGATCGACACCCTCGTGCTGACCGATCGAGGCACGCACGAACTCTCGGAACAGCGGCTGCGGGTTGGTCGGGCGGCTCTTGAACTCGGGGTGAGCCTGGGTTGCCACATACCACGGATGCACGTCGCGCGGCAGCTCGACCATCTCGACCAGGCGCTCGTCGGGCGACAGACCCGAGATAACCAAGCCGGCGTCCTCGAGCTGGTCACGGAAAGCGTTGTTGAACTCAAAGCGGTGACGGTGACGCTCGTAGACGAGTTCCTCACCATATGCCTCGCGAGCAAGGGTATCGGCGGCGAGCTTGCACGGATAGGCGCCCAGGCGCATGGTGCCGCCCTTCTCGGTCACGTCCTCCTGCGAGCTCATCAGATCGATGACGCTATACGGACCGTCCGGATCAAACTCGGAGGAGCTGGCACCGGCAAGGCCAACGACATTGCGGGCGAACTCGCACACGGCGACCTGCATACCCAGGCAAATGCCCAGATACGGAATCTTGTGCTCACGGGCAAACTCGGCCGCGAGGATCTTGCCCTCCAGGGCGCGCTTGCCAAAGCCGCCGGGGACCAGGATGCCCGAGGCGTCGCCCAGAACCTCGGAGACATTCTGCTCGTCGAGGCTCTCGCCGTCGACCAGCTGGACGTCCACATGGCGATCGTAGAAGACGCCCGCATGGTGCAGGGCCTCGATAACCGACAGGTACGCATCGGGCAGCTGCGTGTACTTACCCACGACGGCGATCTTCACCTTGTCGGCGTGATGGTTGGCGTGATTCTGTTTGCGCAGGAACTCGTTCCACTCGCTCATGTCGCGCTCACGCGGATCCAGACCCAGGCGCTCGCAAATGCGCAGGTCAAAGTCCTGCTCGGCAAGCAGCTGCGGAACATCGTAAATGCTCGCGCAGTCCTCGTTGGTAAAGACGCAATCGGTGTCGACGTCGCAGAAGCTTGCGATCTTTCCGCGGATAGCGTCATCGATATGGTGGTCGGAGCGCAGCACGATGATATCGGGCTGGATGCCAAAGCTGCGGAGCTCCTTGACGGAATGCTGCGTGGGCTTGGTCTTGACCTCATGGGCGGCGGCGATATAGGGAACGAGCGACACGTGGATGTAGCAGACGTTCTCGGGGCCGGCCTCCTTGCGGTACTGACGGATGGCCTCGACAAACGGCTGCGACTCGATGTCGCCGATCGTGCCGCCCAGCTCGGTGATGACTACATCGGAGCCGGTCTGCTCCTCGATGCGGCGGAACTTGTCCTTAATGGCATTGGTGACGTGGGGAATCACCTGCACGGTACCGCCCAAAAAGTCGCCGCGACGCTCGCGGGCGATTAGGCTTTTGTAGATGGCACCGGTCGTAAAGTTGGAATCGCGGGTCAGGTTCTCATCAATAAAGCGCTCGTAATGACCCAGGTCCAGGTCGGACTCGTAACCGTCCTCGGTAACGAAGACCTCACCATGCTGGAAGGGGCTCATGGTACCGGGGTCGACGTTCAGATACGGGTCGGCCTTCTGCATCGTTACTTTGTAGCCACGCGACTTGAGCAGACGGCCCAGCGAGGCCGCGGTGATACCCTTGCCCAGGGACGAAACCACGCCACCGGTTACGAACACATGCTTGGTCATATTGAGTTACCTGCGCTTCCCGTAGAAGTTGTTTATCCACATCTTACGGGTCTTCATTGTAATACTCGCACCGCGAACCGTTCGCAATTTTTCTCGCGTGCGATTGCATTTCTCAATCTTGAAACAAAACGCCGCCCGGTTTCCCAGGCGGCGTCGCTATGGCAAGGATTACATGATGCTATCGATCAGCAACCTCGTCTTCGAGCATTTCTTGAACGAGCATGCCGGTACGGACGCCCTCAAGATACCACTTGCCACGTTCGGTGAGGCAAATGCCATTTGCAAGCTGACCGCCGTCGTCGCTATAACGCGAGACGACATCAATCATGCCTTCGGAATCCAAGCGATCGATTGCGGCGCGGGCACGATACGGCGAAACCCCCACGCGCTCGGCAAGCGTTTTGCGCGAGAAACCATACGGCCCGCCATTGTCTTCGGTTTGCTGGTCGATCTCCATCAACACCAGCACCTCGACACGCTTCATATCGTTGACACTCGCACGACCCTTGCCCGCCATAGCAGCCTCCTCAAACCGAGCACGAGCATCTAACGCGCCGTGCGCGACCGACACACCTCACGATGGCAGGTAATATCCATCATGCGGCATCCCGCTAAGGATGAAACAGTTACGGTTATTGTATACCGCTCAAATTGTTTCTAGGCAGGTAAACGGCTATTTTTCGCCGAAATAGACGCTTTATTGATCAAAAAGCCGTACCGGGCGCTAACCCGATACGGCCAAAATGCAATGCAATTACCGCGGTGCTTCAAACTTAGCGATGGAAGAAACCGCGGCGCTCAAACTTGGGCTCGCAGCACACGTTGATACCCAGTTTGCGCAGTACCGTCTCGTCCGTCGGCGAGATAATCACGCTAAAGAAGGCATCGCAACCGCGCAGCTGCTCCAGGCCCGAAAGGACGCGAGCGGCCGTCTCACTCGTGGCCGAGGTGATCGACAGCGCCATAAGCGTCTCGTCGGTGTGGAGGCGCGGGTTTTTGCTGCCCAGGAAATGCGTCTTGAGCTTGCTGATGGGCTCGATCGCCTCATCGCTAATGACCTCGAGCTCAAGGTCGACGCCCGAGACATGCTTGAGGGCGTTCATAATGAGCGAACTTGCGGCGCCCAGGCGCGTGGAGGTCTTACCGGTCACCACGGAGCCATCGGGCATGACCATGGCACCCACGGGACCACCCGTCAGCTGCTCCCTGGTGAGGGCCGCCGAGCGCGCCGGTGAGTAGTTCTTATCGATGCCGGCTTTCTTCATAATAATCTTGAGACGGTCGACTTGCTCATCGCCCACGCCGGTACGGCGCACATTTTCGACCGCGGTAAAGTAGCGGCGGACGATCTCCATCTTGGAAGCGTCGCGGCAGGCATCGTCATCGGTGATGGCAAAGCCGACCATATTGACGCCCATGTCCGTAGGGCTCTGGTAGGGGCTCTTGCCCAGGATCTTTTCCATCAGGGCACGGACTACCGGGAAGGCCTCGACGTCGCGGTTGTAGTTGACCGTGGTCTTGTTGTAGGCCTCAAGGTGGAACGAATCGATGATGTTGGCGTCATCGAGGTCAGCCGTGGCGGCCTCGTAGGCAATATTGACCGGATGCGTCAGAGGAAGATTCCAGACCGGGAAGGTCTCGAATTTGGCATAGCCGGCGGCCGTGCCATGCTTGTGCTCGTGATAGAGCTGAGACAGGCAGGTGGCAAGCTTGCCCGAGCCAGGACCGGGGGCAGTAACCACGACGAGCGGTCGGGTGGTCTCGACAAACTCGTTCTTGCCGTAGCCATCGTCGGACACGATCAGATCGACATCGTGCGGATACCCCTCGATGGGATAGTGCAGCTTGGCGGGAATACCGAGCGCGTTCAGGCGGTTGCGGAACACATCGGCAGCGGGCTGGCCGGCATACTGCGTGATGACCACAGCCGCGACGGCAAAGCCGTTGCCGCGGAACAGGTCAACCAGGCGCAGCACATCCTCGTCATAGGTAATGCCCAGGTCACCGCGAGCTTTGTTCTTCTCGATGTGGTTCGCGTTAATGGCGATGATGACCTCGACGTCGTCGGCTATGCTCTTGAGCATGCGAAACTTGCTATCCGGCTCAAAACCCGGCAGCACGCGGCTCGCGTGATAGTCGTCAAACAGCTTGCCGCCAAACTCCAAATAGAGTTTGCCGCCAAACTGCGAGATGCGCTCCTTAATATGAGCGGCCTGCAGCTCGATATACTTCGCGTTGTCGAAACCCTGGCGCATGTATGGCTCCCGTCCCGTTTCCAATTAATGTTCTAGGCGATTATAACGGAGCCCGCCCTCCCCGATACCCAGACCCTCAACAGGCACCAACCAAACATCCGTCAAACCTCTTGTCGGACATATTTGGTGCAAACTAACCTGACCCCATTGCACCGCCCCATTACACCAACAACGGCAACATCGCAGGTGGAGCATAAGTCAGACACTATGACCCAATCCAGGGGCACGGAAACGACAGGAGCCCCCGCTCGTGACCGCGGGTCGGGGCTGCGACAATGTTGTTGAAGTGCCAGAGGCGCAGCCGCGCCGCAACGAG
>NZ_JBBNLR010000017.1:0-52180 GCF_040092375.1 Collinsella sp. CLA-ER-H5 | reverse complement strand
ATCCACCCGGCGATCTCGCCCCAGGGGTTGCCGGGGAACCTCCTCGTCACGGCCTCGCCGGTGTCCGCGTCGAGGGCGCAGACGGTGGTCGACCTCAGGTGGACGTCCATCCCGAACGCGGTAGAATACTTTGGCATGGGAGCCTCCCAACCTCGTTGCGGCGCGGCTGCGCCTATGGCACTTCAACATCATTGTCGCAGCCCCGACCCGCGGTCACGAGCGGGGGCTCCTATCTTTTTAGTGCCCTCGGATTGGGTCATAGTGTCTGGCGTTGACAAAGCATCGGCGTTCCCTTGGCTGTTGGATGTAGTCGTTGGGGACGTTCTTAAATGACTAGTTGAAAGGGACACTCTTGCCGGCACTTGGGGACAGTCCCTAAGTGCCGGCAGATTGGGACACTCCTTTGCAAGGTGGCGCTGAAGACCGTCCCCAACGACCAGTCGTTTAAGAACGTCCCCAACGACTAGCTCGGGAACCTGATCCTAATGCACTAGTTTCTGTCGAGTCGGTGCTTCTTGCGGGTTGCCCGTATAATGGTTTGCGTATGAACCGCAACCAAGGAGTTCCAGTTTATGGACCAGAGCCTTTTTAAATTCGACCTGATCGCCGAGGATCCGACGACGCATGCGCGTGCCGGCGTGCTGCACACCCCGCACGGCGACATCGAGACGCCGATCTTTATGCCCGTGGGCACCAAGGCAAACGTCAAGGGCATCCCCACCGAGACCGTCAAACAGCTCGGCGCCCAGATCGTGCTTGCCAACACCTATCATCTGTCCATGCGTCCCGGCGAGGACACTATCGCCGAGCTGGGCGGCCTGCACAAGTTTATGAACTGGCACGGTCCTATCCTCACCGACTCGGGCGGTTTCCAAGTGTTCAGCCACAACGACGCCGTCAAGCTCACCGACGAGGGCGTGCGCTTTATCGTCAACGACTACGACGGCCGCCACGTGTTCTGGACGCCCGAGGACAACATGGAAATCGCCATGAAGCTCGGCTCCGACATCTGCATGCAGCTGGACCAGTGCCCGGGCTATCCCGCCACGCGCGCCTACGTTGAGCGCGCGGTGGAGCTGTCGAGCATGTGGGCCGAGCGCTGCTACAAGGCTCACACCCGCGATGACCAGGCGCTCTTTGGCATCGTCCAGGGCGGCATGCATCTGGATCTGCGCCTGCGCTCTCTGCGCCATCTGGAGGAGTGCGGCGACTTCCCCGGTTACGGCATCGGCGGCTACTCGGTGGGCGAGGACCACGAGACCATGTTCGAGACCCTGGCGCCGCTTGTGAGCGAGTACATGCCCAAGCACAAGCCGCGCTACCTGATGGGCGTCGGCAACCCGACGACGCTCGTGCGCGGCGTGGGCGTGGGCATCGATATGTTCGACTGCGTGCTGCCGACGCGCACCGGCCGCATGGGCACGGCATTCTCCAGTGAAGGTCGCCTTAACTTCCGCAACGCGCGTTTTGCGCACGACGACGGCCCCATCGACCCCACCTGCACCTGCCCGGTGTGCACGGGCGGCTACAGCCGCGCGCTCATTCGCCACATGGTCACGCAGAAGGAGATGCTCGGCGGCATCCTGCTTTCGATGCACAACATCTACTACCTGCTCAACCTTATGCAGCGTGCTCGCCAGGCCATTATCGAGGGTCGCTATGGTGCATTCGTGAGCGATTGGATGAATAGCCCTGCCGCGGTGGATTACTAAGGGCGGCGCGGGCGCTTGCAGGCACTCGCGCGATGTCGAGACCGCGTGCCAATCGACCGCGCGCAGCCGTCGCCGGGCATCGCATTCGCCGGCGTCGGTTGCGCGACCGCTAACCGATAGCTTGCAAGCACTTGATACATCGTGGGTACCATACCGAATAGTTGATGTTCGGGCGGGTGTTTGGCGCATGGCGTCGACCCCGCCCGTTTTTCTTTTTCTCGATAGGAGTACCCATGATTAAGAACGAGAATGTCGAGGGCGAGCCTTCCTACGACGAGACGTACCGCCGCGGCCCCGTGGTCATGCGCGGCCCGATGATTCCTAAGGACAATACGTACGCTAACCTGCTGGCGCCCGAGGAGTCGACCGACTGGTTGCATGCCGATCCGTGGCGCGTACTGCGCATCCAGGCCGAGTTTGTCGACGGCTTTGGCGCGCTTGCCGAGCTCGGACCTGCGGTGACCATCTTCGGTAGCGCCCGCACGCCCAAGACCGATACGCTCTACAAGGCGGCGCGCACCGTCGGGCGTAAGATTGCCCAGCGCGGCGTGGCGGTTATCACCGGTGGCGGCCCCGGCATCATGGAAGCGGCCAACAAGGGAGCGGCGAGCGTCAACGGCAAGTCAGTTGGTTTGGGCATTGAGCTGCCGCACGAGCAGGGGCTCAACAAATACGTGAACCTCGGTATGGACTTCCGCTACTTCTTTGTGCGCAAGACCATGTTCGTCAAATACAGCTCGGGCGCTATTGTGTTTCCCGGCGGGTTTGGCACGCTCGACGAGATGTTTGAGGTGCTCACGCTGGTGCAAACGCACAAGGTCAAGCGCATGCCGCTTGTGCTGGTAGGCAGCGAGTACTGGCAGGGCCTATTCGACTGGCTTAACGGTCCGGTGATGGACGCCGGTATGATCAGCCCGCTCGATCCGGAGCTGGTGCACATCACCGACGACCTCAACGAGGCCGTCGACATCGCCCTGAGCGGGCTGATGTAGAGTAGCTAAAATGGGACGGGGCTAAAAAGACTGGTCTGAAACGTTTGATATCAGTCTTTTTAGCCCCGTCCCAAATGAACTGCTTCTAAGTTGCGGTGGAATAGGGATTGATTTGCGGCTGATAAGCCAAAAACAGTCCCTATTTCACCGCAACTGATGTGGGCGTTCCTAGCGAGTTGGCTGGTAGCGGGGGCAGTAGCTGATGGCGATGGCGTCGACGCCTACGTGGGTCGCGATGGTGCAGCCGATGGGGCCGGTGCCGGCGTCTACGTAGTCCTGGCCCGCGAGCGCCTGGTTGACGAGCTCTTGTTCCTCAGCGGCACCGGTTGTGAGCACGCGTACGCTTGAACCCGGGTGTTCTGCCAAAAATGCGAGGCAATCGGCCATGGTGTTGGCGACGATGCGCTTGGCACCGCGGCCCTTTTTGATGGCCTTGATCTCGCCCGATTTCCACTCCGGCGAAACGGCCAGGCGAATGTTGAGCATCTGCGTGAGCTGGCCGGCGAGTTTGGGCGCGCGGCCGTTCTTAACGAGGTTCTCGAGCGTGCGGGGAATCAGCAGCAGGTGGGCGTCGGGCAGCGTCGCGCGGATCTGCGCCTCGGTCTCGTCCAGGCTGCGGCCGTCCTCACGCATGGCGAGCGCGTACTCCACCAGCAGGCCCTCGGCGCCCGAGCCGGTGCGCGAGTCGATGCAGCGCACGTCGAGCTCGTGGGTATCGGCTACCTGGCACGCGTTGGCGTAGCAGGCAGACCACTCGCTGCATAGCGAGATAAAGATGGCGCTATCGTGGCCGTCGGCGAGCACGCGGTCAAAGAGTGCCTTGAATTCGCCGGCGCTCGGCTGCGAGGTGTGCGGCAGCTGCTCGGAGCCTGCCATGCGGGCGACGTACTCTTCGGCGGTGATCTGCACCTGGTCGAGCAGGTCCTCGCCTTCGATAATCACATGCAGCGGAATGACGTAAATGCCGAGCTCTTGGGCGCGGGCGGGGGAGATGTCCGACGTGGAGTCGGTTATGATGGCAAAAGACATAATTGCACCTTTCGTTGGGGCGTTTGCGCGCCGCCTTCTGAGAGCAAAGTGCGACAAGTATAGTAGAGTCATTCCACATTTCCAGCTTTAATTGTTGAATAGTCAACAGTTTGAAGTGTCGGTGTGGAAATCGCCAATTGGGGAAGAGGGATATCGATGGCGGCATTACAGCTATGCGAGCGGCCGATTGTGCTGTTTGATTTTGATGGCACGGTAGCCGATACGGGCCGGGCGGTGATGACCTCGACGTACAAGACGCTGGCTGCGCGCGGGTTTTCGGAGGCGCAGATGGGTGACCTGCGCCGCATGATCGGGCCGCCCCTGTGGAAGAGCTTTCACGACTTTTACGGCTTCTCGCGCGAGGAGTCGCTTGTGGTGGCCGACGAGTACCGTGCCTTTTTCGATGAGCTGGGGCCGGAAGAGTACCCCGTGTTCGATGGAATCCCCGAGCTGCTCGACAGCCTTGCCGCGCAGGGGCATCGCATGGCGGTCGCGACGTCTCGCATGGAGGCGAAGTGCATCGATATGGTGCATGAGCTGGGGCTTTGCCAGTTTGAGGCCGTGGTTGGCATGAATCCGCCGCAGGGGCGCGAGACCAAGGCGGATTCGGTCCGCGATGCGCTGGCGGCCCTGGGTGCGACGGCCGACGATGCCGTGATGATCGGCGACCGCTTCAACGATGTGGAGGGCGCGCACGCGATGGGCGTGCCGTGCATCGGCATCTATTCGGGCGCGGCGGCGCCGGGGGAGCACGAGGCCGCGGGCGCCGATGCGGTGGTGCACTCGGTGGCCGAGCTTGCTAAACTTTTCGCTATATAAGTATGTGATGTGAGGGGCGGGCACGCTCACCCCTCATTGGTAAGGAGGTCGTCCATGAATCAGGTGGAGCAGAGCGTTGCTGAGTATGTAGACGAAGTTTGGGAAGATGTCGTCGCCGATATCGAGCAGCTGGTGAGTTATCCGTCCGTGGCCGTTGCTGCCGATGCGGAGCCCGGCGCGCCGTTTGGCCGCCCGGTCCGTGACGCGCTCGATTGCGCGCTCGGCATCGCGCAGAAGCTCGGCTACCAGACGAGCGACGACGGGGGCTATGTGGGCATCGCCGACATTCCCGGCCGCGGCGACAAGCAGCTCGCGACCATCTGCCACGTGGACGTGGTGCCCGCCGGCCCCGGTTGGAACACCGACCCGTTTGCGATGGAGCGTCGCGAGGGCTGGCTGCTCGGTCGCGGTGTTATCGACGACAAGGGTCCGGCGGTGCTGTCGCTCTACGCCGGCGCCTATCTGCTCAAGCACGGCATTACCCCGCGCTATACCTTCCGCGCGCTGCTGGGCTGCGATGAGGAAGTGGGCATGTCCGACGTTCACCATTATCTGGAGAACCACACAGATCCCGACTTTCTGTTTACGCCCGATGCCGAGTTCCCGGTTTGTAATGCCGAGAAGGGCCAGTTTGGGGCGACGTTTGTGAGCTCTAGGATCGATGGCGGGCGTATTGTGTCGTGGAGCGGTGCCGAGGCGAGCAACGCCATTCCGTCGCAGTCTATCTGCGAGCTTGCGATTGCCGCCGATGAACTACCGGCGCCGGTCGAGAACGCCGACCGCCTGGAGATTACGACGCTCGATAACGGCCATGCGCAGATTTTTGCCCACGGCATTGGCGGTCATGCTTCGATGCCCGAGGGTACGATCAATGCCGTCGGCCTCATCGTGGCGTATCTGCGCGAGGCCGAGGATGCGTTTGGTGCGCGCGACGAGCGCCTGCTGACGCCTGCCGAGCACGAGTTTGTCAAGTTTCTGGCCTTTGTGCATGCGGACGCCTATGGCCGCGGCCTGGGTATCGACGCGACGAGCCCGGCGTTTGGCCCGCTCACCTGCAACCCCGGCGTCATCCGCGTGGCGGATGGCCACATTGAGCAGGTCATCGACGTGCGTTTCCCCGACAGCACGAGCGCCGATACCATCTGCGAGCAGCTCGAGCCGCTCGTGGGCCGCTTTGGTGTGACGTATCGCGTGGGTCGTACCAAGGTGCCGTTCTCGGTCTCTGCTGACGATCCGGCCGTGAAGGCGCTTATCGATACCTATAATGAGTTTACGGGCAAGCATGCCGAGCCCTTCGCCATGGGCGGCGGCACGTACGCACGCAACTTTGCCCGCGCCGTCTCATTTGGCCCCGAGGAAACCGGCCTGGAGCTGCCCGCATGGGGCGGCCAGATGCACGGCCCCAACGAGTGCGCCAACGAGGAACAGCTCAAGCAAGCGCTCAAGATTTATATCGTGGCCATCCTGCGCCTCAACGAACTTGAGCTGTAGGGCTTCCCCAGGCACCCGACCTTGCCCCTCAAACCGTCGCTTGCGTACCAAAGTACGCGGCGCTCCTCTTTCGGGGCAATCTCGGGCACCTGGGAAACCCCTATATCCTGCTTGGATACAAACTTGCATTACGAGCCCGGTGCTTCGGCCCGGGCTTTTTCTGTTGCGGTGGGGTAGTCATTGGGGACGTTCCTTTGGTGTAAAAGGTGCGCCATGTTCGGCGCTGGATTGTTATCCGTTTGTAAAGGCTGGGCAGAGCTTGCGGTAAGGGTCTATCAAATGACCGTAAGAAACCGCAGATAAGGCGGTCGTCGCCCGATCGAGGCCGTATCTTTCCAAACAGCAAAGCGGGCAGGGTGCCCGCGATTCGCATGTATGAAAGGAAGATCATGCTCGATCAGGCTTATTCTCGTCGTCAGTTCCTCGGCCTCGCTGGTGGTCTTGCCAGCATCGTCGGTCTCGGTCTCGTTGGTTGCGGCGGCTCCGGCGCATCCGACGCCGCCGACAAGGGCAGCGCCGCTGCTGCCGAGTCCGTCTCCGGCGAGGTGACCTACGACGGTGCCTCCTCGTTCCAGGCTCTCGTCGAGGCCGCTGCCGAGAAGTTCATGGATGCCAACCCGGACGTCTCCGTCTCCGGCTCGGGCAACGGTTCGGGCAAGGGCCTGACCGCTGTCGCCGCCGGCACCGTCACCATCGGCAACTCCGACGTCTTCGCCGAAACCAAGCTCGAGGCCGATCAGGTCAAGAACCTCGTCGACCACGAGGTCGCCGTCGTGGGCATGGGTCCCGTCGTCTCCAAGAACGTGACGGTCGACGACCTGTCCCTCGAGCAGCTCAAGGGCATCTTCTCCGGCCAGATTTCCAACTGGAAGGAGGTCGGCGGCGACGACGCTACTATCGTCGTTCTCAACCGCAAGGCCGGCTCCGGTACCCGCGCCACCTTCGAGGCTGCCGTCTTTGGCGACGAGGCTGTCGACTTTAAGGGCGATGCCGAGCTCGACAAGTCCGGCGACGTTCAGACTCAGATGGGCAGCACCGACAACGCCATCTCCTACCTCGATTTCTCGCACTTCGATGACTCCAAGTTCAACGCCATCAAGGTCGAGGGCGTGGAGCCCAAGAGCGCAAACGTCACCGACGACTCCTTCAAGATCTGGGCTACCGAGCACATGTACTGCGCTAAGGATGCCGACGAGGCCACCAAGGCCTTCCTGGAGTTCATGCTTTCCGATGACGTCCAGGGCAAGCTCGTCGAGGAGCAGGGCTTTATCCCCGTCTCTGCCATGAAGGTCGTCAAGGACGCCAGCGGCAAGGTCTCCGCTAAATAAGTAATCGCCCCGGAAAGGTTTGCAATGGCAAAACAGCTGCCAAAGCGCGACCTTGAGAACGTGGGCCTGGGCGTCACGGGCGCGTGCGTTGCGCTCGTGACGCTTGTCGTTGCCGCGCTCATCTTTATGGTCGCCCAAAAGGGCCTCTCGGCTTTTCTCAAGGACGGCGTTTCGGTCGTCGAGTTCTTCACCGGCGCCAAGTGGGACCTGGCCAACACAGCCGAAAGCGGCCTGCCCTACACCGGCGCTCTGCCCCTGATTGTCACCTCGTTTGCGGTCATGGTGCTCTCCACGCTCATCGCGCTGCCCATCGCCATCGGCTCTGCCATCTTTGCGGTCGAGATTCGGCCTAAGTTTGGCTCCAAGGTCTTTCAGCCGCTTATTGAGCTTTTGACCGGCATTCCCTCGGTCGTCTTTGGCCTGATCGGTTTTCACGTGGTTGTCGGCCTTATGAAGAGCGTTTTCCACGTGAGCACGGGCCTGGGCATCTTGCCCGGCGCCATCGTGCTGGCCGTCATGATTCTGCCGACGATGACCACCCTTTCGGTCGATGGCCTGCGCGCCGTGCCCGACAGCTACCGTCAGGGCTCGCTCGCGCTGGGCTACACCCGTTGGCAGACCATCTGGCACGTGGTGCTCAAGTCCGCCATGCCGTCGCTCATGACCGCGGTCATCCTCGGTATGACCCGCGCCTTTGGCGAGACGCTCGCTGTGCGCATGGTTATCGGCGGCATCGAGGCCATGCCGACGTCGCTGCTGTCGCCGGCCTCGACCATTACCACCACGCTCACCACGTCTATGGCGGTCTATGCCGAGGGTTCGGCCCAGGACGACGTTCTGTGGGCGCTCGGCCTGCTGCTGATGGGCATGAGCCTCATCTTCATCCTGATTATCCATCTCATTGGCCGCAAGGGGGCGAAGGCTCGTGGCTAGCACGCGCATCCATATCGACGAGGCGAGACTCGGGCGTGTCCAAAAACAGGACCGCATCGCCACGGGCGTGTTGACGGCGATCGTCGCCATCGTCATGCTCATCGTCATCTCCATGGTGGCCTATATCCTGTTCGAGGGCGTCTCGACGCTGCTTAAGCCGGGCTTTCTCACGGAGCCCGCGCGCGCCAACGGAACTCAGGGCGGCGTGCTCTATCAGCTGTTCGACTCGTTCTATCTGCTGCTGATCACCCTAGTCATCTCGGTACCCATCAGCTTGGGCGGCGCGGTCTTCCTGGTCGAGTACGCGTCGGACGGACCCATTCGCGACATCGCCTCCACCGCCATCGAGACGCTGTCTTCGCTGCCTTCCATCGTCGTCGGCATGTTCGGCTTTCTGGTGTTCTCGGTGCAGCTGGGCTGGAAGTACTCCATCATCTCCGGCGCCGTCGCGCTCACCATGTTCAACATCCCCATCCTGGTGCGCGTGATTCAGCAGGCGCTCGAGGACGTGCCACAGGCCCAGCGCGATGCGTGCCTGGCCATGGGCCTTACCCGCTGGGAGGCCACGCTGCATATCTTGATTCCCGAGGCCATGCCCGCCATCGTGACCGGCATCGTGCTTTCGGCCGGCCGCGTGTTTGGCGAGGCCGCGGCGCTGCTCTTTACCTCGGGCATGAGTTCGCCGGTTCGCCTGAATTTCTTGAGCTTTAACCTGTCGAGCCCCACCTGCGCCTGGAACGTGTTCCGCCCCGGTGAGTCGCTTGCCGTGCACATCTACAAGATCTATGGCGAGGGCAGCCCCGAGGCCCAGCAGATCGTCTGGGGCACCGCTGCACTGCTGATGATCTGCGTGCTGCTGTTTAACGTAGTCGCCCGCATCGTGGGCAAGCAACTGGCAAGGAAGATGACGGCCGAATGAGCGAGATGAATGCAACGCCCGCAACCGAAGCGGCATCGTCCGACACCCGGGACTTCCTGTCGAGCGTGGGGGAGAGCGAGAAGCGCGTGCGCGTGAGCGGCAAGGCCGTGAGCGACGAGGTCATGCTCTCCACCAAGGACGTCAACGTGTACTATGGCGACCACCATGCGCTGCACGACACGTCGCTCGACTTTCACAAGGGCGAGATCACGGCGCTCATCGGGCCTTCGGGCTGCGGTAAGTCGACCTTTCTGCGCAGCCTCAACCTGATGAATCGCGAGATTCGCGGCTGCCGCGTGGAGGGCGATATCAACTACCGCGGGCGCAACGTGAACACCAAGACCGAGAACACCTATGAGCTGCGCCGCTCCATTGGCATGGTGTTTCAGCAGCCCAACCCGTTCCGCAAGTCCATTCGCGACAACATCACGTTTGCGCCCAAGCGCCACGGCATTACCGACCGCGACGAGCTCGACCGCATGGTCGAGGAGAGCCTGCGCGGCGCGGCACTGTGGGACGAGGTCAAGGACAAGCTCGATAAGAGCGCCTATGCGCTCTCGGGCGGACAGCAACAGCGCCTGTGCATCGCACGCACGCTGGCGCTCAACCCCGACGTGATTCTGTTCGACGAGCCCTGCTCGGCACTCGACCCCATCTCGACGCTGGCGATCGAGGACCTCATGTCTTCGATTGTGGCCGACCGCGCTATCGTCATCGTGACGCACAACATGGAGCAAGCTTCGCGTGTGTCCAACCGCACGGCGTTCTTCTACATGGGCGATATGGTCGAGTACGACGAGACTGACGAGATTTTCCAACGGCCCAAGGATCAGCGGCTGAATGATTACCTCACCGGCATGTTCTCCTAGTCCGGGACATGCTTGAGGCCCGCGGCGGCCACGGTCGCCACGGGACTGATTGGAGGGGCGGGTTATCTCTTTTGTGAGATGGCCCGCCTTTTTGTGTCGCTGCCAGACCGACCACCACAAAGGGGACAGGCACCTTCGTGGTGGTTTGGGGTGGGGCTCGCTGCTATCATGGACAACGTTGAATTTCTACGAAGGAGCAGGGCATATGGCGATTCTTTTGGGATGCGATTCCATCAGCCTAGAGTTTCCCACCAAGCATATTTTCGATAGCGTAACGCTCGGCGTGGGCGAGGGCGACCGTATTGGCATCGTCGGCAAAAACGGCGACGGCAAGTCGACGCTGCTGAGCGTGCTCGCCGGCACGCTGGATCCCGACGACGGCCGCGTGACGCACCGCCGAGGCACCACGATCGGTCTGCTCGGCCAAAAGGACCAGCTTGTCGACACCGACACCGTGCACCATGCCGTCGTGGGCGACACGCCCGAGTATGAGTGGGCGTCGAGTCCGCGTACGCGCCAGATCCTCGCCGGTCTCATTAGCGATGTGCCCTGGGAGGGCACGGTGGGCGAGCTTTCGGGCGGTCAGCGCCGTCGCGTGGACCTTGCGCGCCTGCTGATCGGCGACTACGACGTGCTCATGCTCGACGAGCCCACCAACCACCTGGACATGCGCACCATCAACTGGCTCGCGCGTCACTTAAAGGCCCGCTGGCAGCGCGGCCAGGGCGCCATGCTCGTGGTCACGCACGACCGCTGGTTCTTGGACGAGGTCTGCACCAGCATGTGGGAGGTCCACGACGGCCAGGTCGATCCCTTCGAGGGCGGCTACTCGGCATACATCCTGCAGCGCGTGGAGCGCGACCGCATGGCCGCAGTTACCGAGGAGCGTCGTCGCAACATGGCGCGCAAGGAGCTCGCGTGGCTGAGCCGCGGCGCCCAGGCGCGCTCCACCAAGCCCAAGTTTCGCGTGGATGCCGCTCGCGAACTCATCGCCGACGTGCCGCCCGTGCGCGACGAGCTGGAGCTCAAGCGCCTGGCGGTGAGCCGCCTGGGCAAGCAGGTCATCGACGTGATCGACGTGGACGCCGGCTATGCGGATACCGACGGCGCGCCCAAGCAGGTGCTCTCCGACGTGACCTGGCTTATCGGCGCGGGCGACCGCTATGGTCTTTTGGGTGAGAACGGCGCCGGCAAGTCGACGCTACTTGACGTAATCCGGGGCAAGATTGCGCCCCTGCGCGGCCGTGTAAAGATCGGCCAGACGGTACGCTTTGGCGTGCTGTCGCAGCAGCTCGAGGAGCTCGAGCCCTACATGGGCGACACGATCCGCGAGGTGCTTAGCAACTATAAGAAGTACTACGTCATCGACGGCAAGGAGACTTCGCCCGAGAAGCTTTGCGAGCGCCTGGGCTTTACGACGCAGCAGCTCTGGAGCCGCATCGGCGACCTTTCGGGCGGCCAGCGCCGTCGCCTGTCGCTGCTGCTGACAATTCTGGACGAGCCCAACGTGCTTATCCTGGACGAGCCGGGCAACGACCTGGATACCGACATGCTCGCGATTGTCGAGGACCTGCTCGACGGCTGGCCGGGCACGCTGATCCTGGTGACGCACGACCGATTCCTCATGGAGCGCGTGACCGACCAGCAGTGGGCGTTGCTCGACGGCCACCTGACGCATATGCCCGGCGGCGTCGACCAGTACCTGCGCCTGTGCAACGCCACCGCCGAGGGCGAGCCCGTGGGCGCGCCGAGCGCCAAGACCGGCACGTTCGACACCGGCGCCGCAGCGGTTGTGGCCGATAAGCCCAAGGCGAGCGGGCAGCCCAACGGCCTGTCCAACGCCGAGCGCCAGAAGCTCCGCCGCGAGGTGAGCTCGCTCGAGCGCAAGATGGAAACGCAGCGTGCCCGCGTGGAGGAGGCCGAGGCCGCCATGGCCCAGGTCGATCCCACCAACTACACGGCGCTTGGCGAGCAGCAGGCAAAGATCGACGAGGCCCACGCCGCCATGGACGAGCTGGAGATGGCGTGGCTCGAGGCGAGCGAAAAGCTCGAGGGCGAGGAGTAGACGAGGATGATCAAAGCCGCGTTTTTCGATATCGACGGCACGCTGCTGAGCTTTAAGACCCACCGGATTCCGGCGTCGGCGCAGCAGGTGCTCGACAGCTTTCACGAGCAGGGGATTGTGTGCGTGATTGCCACGGGTCGCCCGACCTACCAGATGCCTGATTGGCTGTTCAACTTGGGTTGGGATGCGTACATTACGCTTTCGGGCCAGCACTGCTTTGATGCCGAGGGCGTCTACCGTAGCTGCCCGATTGACCCGGACGACGTTGCGGTGATTGTGGACCAGGTGGCGCAGGGGCGCTATGACTCGCTGTGCATGCAGGGCGAGAACTCGTTTGTGAACCGCCTGTCCGAGCGCGTGGTGACGGCCGGAAGCAACGCGGGGATTGTCTACCACGAGGAGCCGTTTGAGCACGCCTTTGACGCACCGGTCTACCAGTTCTGCGCCTTTGTGGACCCGGCCGACGAGCATATCGTGACCGATGCGGTGGCGCATTCTCTCACTACGCGCTGGTGTGATTTGTTCTGCGACATTATCCCTGCCAACGGCGGTAAGGACCTGGGCGTGGCGGCGACGCTGGAGCGCCTGGGCATCGATGCGAGCGAGGCGATTGCCTTTGGCGATGGCGAGAACGACCTGTCGATGTTTTCCGCCGTGGGCACGAGCGTGGCCATGGGCAACGCGCAGGACACGGTGAAGGCTGCAGCGACCTACGTGACGACCGCCGTGGACGACGACGGCATCTGCAACGCCGCGAAGCACTTTGGATTGATGTAACTGCGGGCCGGCACCTGGCACCTGGGGACACTCCTTGCGGGGCGTCCCCATTTTGTTTTCGTCCCGCACGTTTTGTGAAACACGGCTAACTTTTAGACAAAGTAGTAAGACATGGGCAACTTTTGCGGTAAAGTTAGCCGTGGAAAGTATCCAAAGGCTAACTAGCAATCATCGCGAAAGGCGGCCCATGGCCCTACGTGAATCCGGAGAAGACTATCTCGAATCAATCTACGTTCTGTCGGAACGTCAGGTCATCGTGCGCTCGATCGACGTTGCGGAGTATCTCGGCGTAACCAAGGCGAGCGTTTCCAAGGCCATGGCGACGCTGGAAAGCAACGGCTATGTCGAAATGGGCAAACGAGATGTTCATCTGACAGAGCGAGGGCTGGAGGTCGCTCGCCAAATGTGGGAGCGCCACTGCTTTTTCGTGGGGCTGCTGGAGGATGCGGGTGTTTCGGCTGAGGTCGCGTCGCAAGAGGGCTGCCACATGGAGCACTGCCTGAGCGAGGAAAGCTTCGAGAAACTGAGTGCGATGCTGAACCGGGGCGAGGCGACGGGCCAAGCGGCGGAATCCTAACGAACCCCCAGTAGCGCGGAGTTCGCGCAAAGCGCGAACCAGCGACCGGGACCAGCGGCCCTTTCGGCCAAGTCCATTTCAGCAAAGGAACCCTGCCAGCAAGCGATGCCCAAGAACTGCCAGCTACGTCACCGCAGGCCGGGGCCGGGCTTGGTTTTGAAAACACTCCGCAGCGCGAGGCCCGTCTTTCCGTTGCTCCGCAGGAGCAGGAAAGGCGGGCCTCATGCGCGAGGACGTTTTCAAAACCAAGCCCGGCCCCGGCCGGAGGGACCACGAGTGCTACAGGTTCTTGACACCCATCGCGCGCATGGCGTTCAGGATGGCGATGATCGCCACGCCTACGTCGCCGAACACGGCAAGCCACATGTTGGCGATGCCCAGCGCTGCCAGCACAAGGATCAGCAGCTTAACGCCCAGCGCAAAGATGATGTTCTGCCAGACGATCGTCATGGTCTTGCGTGCCACGCGGATCGCGCGGGAAATGTTGGACGGCTTGTCGTCCATGAGCACGACATCGGCGGCCTCGATCGCAGCGTCAGAACCCATAGCGCCCATGGCAATGCCCACATCGGCGCGCGTAAGCACGGGCGCATCGTTGATGCCGTCGCCCACAAAGGCGAGCTTGCCCTTGCCACTCTCGGTTGCAAGCAGCGCCTCGACGCGCTCGACCTTATCGCCCGGCAGCAGCTGCGCGTGGAACTCGTCGAGACTGAGTTGCTTGGCCACAGACGCCGCAACCTCCTCGCGGTCGCCCGTGAGCATGACGGTGCGCTTGACACCGGCGGCGTGCAGGTCGCGAATCGTTTGCTCAGCATCGGCCTTGACGGTGTCTGCAATCACGATGTGGCCGGCGTACACGCCGTCAACGAGCACATGCAGAATCGTTCCGACGACCTCGCAATCGGGCGCTTCGACTCCGGCCGCGGCGAGCATCTTTGCGTTGCCAACGACGACGTGCTTGCCGTCGATGGTTGCCGTCACGCCATGGCCCGCGTCGTTGGTGGAGTCGCTTACGCGCTTGGGGTCGACCTCGCCCTGGTAGGCGACACGTACGGACTGCGCGATGGGGTGATCGGAGAACGACTCAGCAAGGGCTGCGACTTCGAGCAACGACTGCTCGGTATAGCCGGCCTCGGGGTGTACCGCGACCACCGAGAACGTGCCGTTGGTGAGGGTGCCCGTCTTGTCAAAGACGACGGTGTCCACGTCGGCGAGCGTCTCGAGGTAGTTAGAACCCTTGATGAGAACGCCCAGCTTGGATGCGCCGCCGATGCCGCCAAAGAAACTAAGCGGCACGCTGATCACCAACGCGCACGGGCAGCTGACGACCAAGAAGGTCAGGCCGCGCAGAATCCAGTCGGACCAGGCACCGGTGACCAGGCCACCGCCGAGCGCGAGCACCGCGGCAGCGCCGGTGACGGCGGGCGTGTAGATGCGGGCAAAGCGCGTGATGAAGTTCTCGGTGCGTGCCTTCTTTTCGCTGGCATTCTCCACGAGCTCCAGGACGCGTGCGACGGTGGACTCGCCAAAGGGCTTGGTGGTGCGCACGTGGATGAGCCCCGTCATGTTGATGCAGCCGCTGATGATATCGTCTCCGGTTTTGGCCGGGCGGGGGACCGACTCACCGGTAAGGGCGGCGGTGTCGAGCTGGGTTTCGCCCTCGACGATGACGCCGTCGATAGGCACGCGCTCGCCGGGCTTGACCACGATCACGGTGCCGACCGCGATGTCATCGGGGAAGACCTGTTCGAGTGAGCCGTCGGGTTGCTCGACGTTAGCGTAGTCGGGCGCGATGTCCATCATGGCGCTGATCGACTTGCGGCTCTTGCCCACGGCGTATGCCTGGAACAGCTCGCCGACCTGGTAGAACAGCATGACGGCGGCGCCTTCGGCCATGTGCGGGTCTGTGTCGGGGAAGAGCACCATGGCAAATGCGCCGATGGTTGCGACGGCCATGAGGAAGCTCTCGTCGAAGGCCTTGCCGCGGCGGATGTTATTGAATGCCTTTTGCAGTACGTCGTAGCCGGCAATCAAAAACGGCACGAGGAACAGCACAAAGCTGGCGTAGATGTCGCCCGGGGTGCCGAATGCGGCGGTAAGGGTGCTGAACTCATCGAGGGCGTACACCACGGCAAAAATGCCCAGCGCTACCAGGATGCGGTTGCGCTTATGCTCGAGTGATTCTTTTTTCTTGCGCTTCTTCTTTTTCTTTTTGGGGTCGGCGGTGGCCATGACTCGTATCCTCCCATTTGAATGTATGAACATTCGCTCATATAATTTCGCGAGCAAAGGCCGCAGCAAGCGCGGCCTTGCAGGTTGGCGTAAACCTGGGCTAGAGAATAATCTCGCAGTCCGGCTCGGCGTCGGCCGTAAACTCAACAACGCGGTTGAGCACCTCGTCGAACTCAGCATCATCGGCCTCGAGCGTCAGCTTCTGGGTCATAAAGTTGACGGACACGGATTTGACGCCCTCGAGCTTGGCCAGCTCGTCCTGAAGCTCGCGCGCACAGTTGGCGCAATCGATCTCATCGAGCTTGTACTGCTTTTTCATGGTGGGTTCCTTTCCCGTTTTTGCGGCTTGGGTGCAGGCCGCGCTGGTACCGTGGTTGGCTGCTATTCGCAGATGTGGCTCATGCCCTGGTTGAGCATGGTGTAGACGTGGTCGTCGGCGAGCGAGTATAGGATATTGCGCCCGTCGCGCCGGAATTTAACCAGGTGCGACTGCTTGAGTGTGCGCAGCTGGTGCGACACCGCGGACTGCGAGGTTTCGGTCGCTTCGGCGATGTCTGCCACGCAGAGCTCGCGGCCCATGAGGGCGTAAAGGATCTTGATGCGCGTGGTGTCGCTGAAGACCTTGAACAGGTCGGCGAGGTCGTAGAGAAGCTCCTCGTCGGGAAGGTCCTCGGGCGAGCAGGTGGTGGGGATCGCGGGTTCGGTGGCCTCGATGTCGGGTTTCGTTTCATCAACGCGGATGCTCATTGCAATATCCTTTCATATGAACATGCGCTCATATAACTTGCTTTCGATTATATGAGTGTATGTTCATATGTCAATACAATTTGCGTTAATTTCGATGACTGCTTGCCGCCTCTGCGATTTTCTGTGGGTTGGGAGACATCGACGCAATGCTCGCCAACATATTTCGAGATGTTCGGCTAGCATGCTAAGAAAGCCACCTTGAGAAGCATTAGAACTGTTCATATTTGTACTTTATCGTGTCAAATACCGCGAGAATCAGTTCTTCCTCTACGGGAGTTCCTGCAGAATCAGTTTTATCTAAAGTTATATTGAGCATTGCTGCAGCCAATCTGGCACATCGGTGGCCGAATAAGTCGAAAAATGTAGGTGGACATCCGCAGAGATCGCCTTTAGAAGAGCGAATTCTCAATTAGATCAATAATCGTGTCGTCTTCCGTGCGGTTTTCATCGATTTTTGCGAACATGTCGCATTCCCAAGCCCCATTGATTTCCTCAGCAAGGGCCCCGACGTGTTGCATGTCGTCGGGTTCGGGCACATCGTTGATGCTCGGGTCATCAGCTTGCGGATATTGGCTTGCAATTTCGCGCTTGGCGGCCTCTTCTTCTTTGAGTGTCTCCAGGACGCGGCGACCGTATTCGAAGTAGCGCCGCAAGACAAATTGACGAAGAGTTTCTTGCAGGATGGCGAAGTTATCCGGGAGTCGACCGGGCCATATCTTCTCGCGAATGCGAATCGCTTCCATGACCCGTTTAAAAGCGGACTGTTTGAAAAACGAATGACGATTAACTGTGATAACGGCATATCCCATGTTTCGCAGCGTGTTTCGGCGCTCCTCGTCAATTGATTGCTGCTCGGGTTCGTCGTGGTAAAAGCCGTTGTATTCGATATCGGTCATCGAATTTTCGAGCAGCGCGTCGAGGTAGAAAACCGTCCGTCGCGTTAGGGCGGCGTATCTTTTGGGGACTGGGATTGGATAATCCGTTTTGATAGCGCGTATGGCTAAGCCACCCATTGACTTGGGCATTGTCAGCATCATGACAAACGCCGTTTCGAGTGGGGAGCGACAGCCTTCGTGTACATAAGAAAGTGCCTTAAGTGCTTTATTAGATCCACGATACCCCGGTGCCTCTGAAAAGAAGGCTCTGAGCTCTTCAACGCTGGTTAGGGCTGGGCGCTCGCGATATTGAGTTTCGTCGGACGTTCCAAGCGCGTAGGAGCCGCAGATTTCAAAGTAATACTCAACGAGCTCCGAAAGGTTGAGGTCGGCTGTTGCTTCTAACGCGCACAGCTTGATATCGACGATGTAGACGTTCGGCTCGAGTTCTAGGTAGCTTTCTGCATCAAACGTATAGTGCGTGCAGTGGCAGATGCAGCCCTTGCGGTGCCTTTTGGCATTATTGGAAAACGTCAGCACATGGATACGTTCAGAATCGACATTCTTTCTGTTGAGCCATGCTCGTGCCGCTTCCAGGTCGGACGTGGTCGGCGCAGACACCCTGATCTTTTCCATAGGTATGGGACCGGTCGCGTAGCTTGCGAGCGAGTTGGCTGTTTGGTATACAGCGCGTGCCGTGGTATGTGACAGAATGATTCCCATACGCGCATGATGGCATAGCGGACGCCGCATACGCCCGAAACTTCGGGCAACGGTATTGGGGCGCGGCTTATCTTCTGCGAACGGTGGGTTTTTGAGCTGTCGTATTGAGGGAGCAGCTTTGGCTGGGGAGGTTTCTGCCGGCTGCCCCTTTTTGATGAACTTTAGTTGCGGATTCGTAGCTTCTAAGCGTTTTTGCCGACCGCTCAGATGCCTCACCAACATAATTTGAGTTATTCGGCCTTATCCTATACAAATAGGTGCGATCGCAACGTCCTATTCGAATTGATTCAGGTAGATTTATGGGGCTTGGTTGCGAAATTAAGGCGATTTTAGCTTCGATTGCGGTTCAAGGGGCCTTGACTAGTGGTTCAGCTGGCCGAACAACTCGAAAAATGTAGGTGGGCCAACCTGCCGACTATGTGAAGCACGCGTATTTGCTCGTTTTGATGAAAACTAGGGTGCAGCATAAGGCTGCGCCCTAGTTTACTGCGTGTCGGTGTGCCCAGACGGATTGCGCTGTGCCTGGCAGGCGCTCCCGCAGATGGATCGGTTATTTCGCGAATAGGTTCTTGAGGTTGAACTCGGCCTGAACCGTGCGGAGCATGAGGTCGGTGTCGTCGAGGCCCAGGTGCTGCTCGTTGGCGTCGGCGGCGAGGGTGCCACGGCGGCGCGCCCAGTTCTCGAGCGCGGCGGGCGCGGACTCGCGGGGGAGCGAGCGGACGTCGGCATCCAGGCTGCGGCAGATCTGGCGCGAGTCGATGACGATGATCTTGCCGGCGCGGCGTGCCTCGGCGTAACCGTCCAGGTGGATCTTGAACCAACTGTCTTCGAACGCGGCGTTATGCGCCATGTACGGGTACTTCTTCATAAGTTTGAGCAGCTGCTTCTGCAGTTCCTTGTTCTCGCGGAATGGTTTTTTGCCGTCGATGTCGTCCCAGGTAATGTGATGGATGTTCGATAGCGGCACATCCTCGCCGCGGTAGATGTCGGGCAGGCCGCAGTAGTGTGCCTCGGCGTCATGCGGGACGGCGTCGCTGGTGAGCTCCATGATCTCCCAGCCCACGTTGATGATATAGCCGCGCTCGGGTGCACGGCCGGTGGTCTCGATGTCGATACCGAGCACGGTGCCCTGGATGGGCTTGCGGGCGTAGGCCACGCCGAGCGCGTCGCGGTCGCCGCGGATTTCGCGCATAACGGACGCGGCGGTGCGCTTTTGCATCTTGCCGATGGCGGCGCAGGTGTCGGCATCGGACAGGCCGCGCGAAAGCGTCGCGGGCGTCACGTTGCGCAGGCGTGCCTCGCCAATCTGGTCGCACAGGTCGCGGTTGCGGTCAGCCAGGTCGCGCACGGTGGCAAAGTCGAAGCTGGGGTCGCCCTCGGCGGTAAAGTACTCGGTTTCGAGCACCTTAAGGGCCTCTTCGCCCTTCTGGCGCTCGGACTCCATGGCGCCGTGATCGCCATAGATAAACATGGGAATAAACGGCTGGCGCTCGTATTCGAGTGCTTGTGAAACGTTCATATAACTGCTCCTTGGACGGGCCGCACCGCGCGGCTCGGGTTCATTGAGATGTGGCGAGATGATAGTTTACCATGGGCAACTATTGGCATCGCGCCTAGGACAACTACAATACCCTAGTTGACCGCTAGGACTTTTACAATGCTGCCGAAAGACATGAAAGGTTCCATCCGTCATGGATTTGCTGATTGATATTCTGCTCGACGCCGGCAAGGACACGCTCTCGCTGGCGCCGTTTTTGTTGGTGACGTATCTTGCTCTCGAGACACTTGAGCACGTTGCGGGCGACCGCGTCAACGGCGCTATCAAGCGCGCCGGCGCTGCGGGTCCCGTGGCTGGCTCGCTGCTGGGCATTGTGCCGCAGTGCGGATTTTCGGCCATGGCAGCAACGCTGTACGCCGGCCGTGTCGTGACGCTGGGCACGCTGGTCGCCGTGTTCCTCTCGACCTCCGATGAGATGCTGCCGCTGTTGCTCGCCGAGCAGGTGCCCGTGCAGACCATGGCGATGCTTTTGGCTTCGAAGGCACTGATCGCGCTGGTCACGGGCTTTATCGTGGACGCGGCTATCCGCGGCCTTCGTCGTAATGCCCGCGCGCATGCGGCGATTCGCCGTACCGTGCTGGGGACCGCTGCCAATCCGGCTCATGTGAACTGCGCGCACGACGACCATACCGGGGGCGACATCATTGATGAAGTGGCCGAGGCGGGCGTGAGCGCCGACCACATCCACGAGTTGTGCGAGCGCGACCATTGCGGTTGCGATGATGATGAAGATGAACACGAGCGCGACCACGGACACAGCCATGACCACGGTCACGCAGGCGAGCATGAGCACCACCACGGCCATGGGCACGACCACGGTCACTCCCACGAAGGTGCGCCCGTCCTGTCGATTATCCGCAGCGCGATCTCGCACACCGTGCAGGTTTCGGTTTTTATTTTCCTGGTGACGCTGATTCTAGTTGCCGTGCTCGAGACCTTCGGAGAGTCCGCGATCGAGCAGTTCCTGCGTGGCAACGAGACGCTCGCCGTCTTGGGCTCGGCACTCGTCGGCCTGATCCCCAACTGCTCGGCCAGCGTGGTCATTACGCAGCTGTACCTGGAGGGCGCGCTACAGCTGGCGCCGATGCTCGCCGGCACGCTCATTTCCGCCGGCGTGGGCTATCTTGTCCTGTTCCGCACCAACCGCAGCGCTCGTGAAAACGCCGTGTTCCTGGTCATGATGTACGTCATCGGCGCCGGCTGGGGCCTTATCCTATCCGCCTTCGGCCTCTAAGTAGGCCTAAAAAATGGGCTTCAAATAGCCATGCTCGGCGCCTGCGCAATGCGGCGACGCATGGCATTTTGAAGCCCGTTTTTTTGTTGAGCCATGGATTCCGAGCGCTCACACCGCTCAAAACAAAAAGGTAGATTTCCGGGCATGTCCCGAAAATCTACCTTGGTTAGCGCAGCAGCTCGGTGAGGTTGCGTTTAAAGCGGGCCCGGTCTTCGCTGGTAAATGCCGCCGGTCCGCGAGTGCGTCCCCCGGCGCGGCGTACCTTCTTTTCCTCGTGGCGAATAAACAACTGCATGTCGATGGTCGCTTTGTCGTAGACGCGCCCGCGCACGCCGATGGCGGCGGCATCGCGCCCGAGCGCCATGCTCGCCAAGCCAATGTCCTGCGTCACGACTACGTCGCCCGCCTGCAGGCGTTCGACAATGGCAAAGTCGGCGCTGTCGGCGCCCACGCTCACATCGAGCGTCGTGACCCAAAAGCCGCGTCGCGCGTGCTCGGCATCGCGCGGGTCGTCGCGGCGAATGTGCCGTTCCAGGTTTTGCGTGCTGTTGCCGGCGATAACAACGGCGACGCCCGCCCGCCGCGCGCAGTCAATCGACTCGCGCGTGACCGGGCAGGCGTCGGCATCAATAAAGAGCGTCCTTGGCATCTAGTGCACCAGTTTGCCAAACTGAATGGCGCGGACAATCAGCGTTACGCCAAACACCAGCAGTGCGGCGCCGCTAAAGATGACGAGCATCTTGGCCGACCACAGCGGATAGATAAACACGAACATGCCGGCGATGATGGAGAGCGCGCCGCTCAGGATGGCGAGGGCACGGTTGGACGAAAGCTCGGACTCCAGAATGGACATGACACCTTCGACGATCCAGCCAAAGCCGGCCACGATAACCACCATCGTGGTGAGCGTTGCGGTCGAGAAGGCCTGGTTGCGCAGGATTATGACGCCGCCCAAGATAATGAGTAGGTTGGAGATGATGCTCGTCACGCGCCAGCCGGTGGGCAGCAGTGGCTCGAAAACAGCGGTAAACAGCCTGATCGCGGCCGTGATCACAAAGTAGAAGCCCAAGACGGTCGTTAGGAAGACGAGGGACTTGGCGGGCGCAAACAGCAGTGCGATGCCGGCGACGAGCGCCAAGACGCCCGTGATGGCGTAAATCCAGCGCACGGCCTTGACGGCCTTGCCTGCCATGCTTTTCTCGTCAAATCCAAACTGGCTCGATTTTTGGTCATCGTTCTTAAAGATGCCCATAATGTCTCCTTTCCGTGCGGCGTAAGCCTTGATCGTTACAACCAGTATCGCCTAAAGGCGCTGGCGTATGGGTCGGGGAGGGCGAAACGTAACCCAAAGGCCCCGAATTGTTTCCGTTGTTCCCCACGTCGCGATTTTCTATTCAACAGGTGTAGAACATTGCAGCCCTGTTCGTTATTGCCTACGTTTTAGGTTAGATTTTCCTAAGAACAATTGCCCGAAATTGGGGGTCCCTATGAACGAAGCAGTTCCCGCAGCGCCGGTAAGCGCTGAGTCGATGGCAAAGCAGGGTTGCGAAAAGCTCGGCTTGGACGCGTTTGATGCGTTGGTTCGCTGCGCCCGCACGTGCCGTCGCTTTGACGAGTCCATGCGCGTGCCGCGTGAGCTTTTGCTTGAGCTGGCGGAGCTGGCGCACCTGACTCCCTGTGGTGCCAATGCTCAGCGTCTTCGTTTTCATGTGGTGGGCGGTTCCGAGGACTGCGCTCGCGTGTTTGACGAGCTTGCATGGGCCGGTGCGCTCAAGGATTGGTCGGGTCCCGATGAGGGCGAGCGCCCGACCGGCTACATCGCGATTCTTGCCGAGCGCGCCGTTCCGGGCAAGCCCGCCGCTCCCATTACCGAGGTCGACACGGGCATTGCCGCGCAGACGATGATGCTCGCCGCCCGCAGCGCCACGCCCGAGGTGGCTGCCTGCATGTTCAAGGCCTTTACGCCCCACGCGATCGATGCCATGGGGCTCGATAACGACAAGTATGAGCTCAAGCTGATCATGGCGTTTGGCGTTCCGGCCGAAACGCAGGTGATCGATGCGATCGATTCCAACCCCGATGGCTCCATCAATTATTGGCGCGACGAGGCACAGGTGCACCACGTACCCAAGCGTTCGCTCGCCGACGTACTGCTGTAGTTGAGCGTCACCGCGGTGTGATCCGGCGGTAAACCACCACAAAGGTACCTGTCCCCTTTGTGGTGGTACGAGGGGAGGGCGTGTGGCAGATCTGTATTTGGTGCGGCATGGGCAGACTGAGCTCAATGTGCAGAACATTTTGCAGGGTGGGCACGATTCGCCGCTTACGGCGCGCGGGCGCGAGCAGGCGCTGGCGACGCGCGCGGCGTTTGAGGCGCGTGGCGTGACCTTTGACCGTGTGTATTCCTCCCCGTTGGGCCGGGCGCGGCGTACGGCTGAGCTAATTGCTGGTGAGGGCCGCTCGATAGAGCTGGTCGATGACCTACGCGAGTGGCATTTGGGCTCGCTGGAGGGCACATCAAATCGCGATATGCCGCCGCAGCCCTGGGGTGATTATCCGGTGGCCTTTGGTGGCGAGTCTGAAGTGCAGCTCCAGTCGCGTATGGTCGCGGTGCTGTCGCGCATCATGGCCAGGCCGCAGCACGACTGCGTGCTGGCAGTCTCCCACGGCTCAGCCTGCCAGGAGTTTCTTGAGTATGTGACTGGCAGGGGAGAGCTACCCGACAACGGTGCCGTGCTTCATTTTGGCTATTGCGACGGGGCGTTTTCGCTCCTTGATTGGTAACGAACGAAAGGACCCCTATGAATAAAGACCTGTATCTGGTTCGTCATGGGCAGACAATATTCAACCTTAAGCGCATTATTCAGGGTTGGAGTGACTCGCCGCTCACGCAGCTGGGATGCGACCAGGCGGCGCGTGCCGGCATGTTCTTGCGTGCGCGCGGCATTGAGCCCGATCATGCCTACACCTCCACACTTCATCGCACCGAGCAGACTATCGCCAACCTGTGGCCGGGCTTGGCGTACGAGCGTCTGGACGGACTGCGCGAGTGGTTCTTTGGCGACTTTGAGGCCGAGCGCGTGATGCTTATGCCCGAGCGCCCGTGGCGCGATTTCTATCGTCAGTTTGGCGGCGAGGGCCAGATGCAGGTGCGCGAGCGCATGGTGGCGACGCTGACCGAGCTTATGCAGCGTCCGGACCATGCGTGCGTGCTCGCGGTAAGTCATGGCTCGGCTATCAAGGAGTTTATGGATCACGTGAAGGGCGCGGCGGCAGACGAGCGCGACCGTGTGCCGGGCAACTGCTCGGTGCTGCACTTTGCGTTTGACGACGAATCCGACACGTTTGAGCTGATTGAGATTTTTACGCAGGAGGATTACGCACGCGAGCTGGGCCTTGAACCGCTTGTGGCTACTGCAGGTCCGCAGCGCGGATAACGCGAGCGTGGCGGCTCGGGTCGCCGGCATAACTTCTCGACGCAAAAGGGGCGGAGATACATGTACCTGCTGCATCTCCGCCCCCTGTTTGTTGAGCTGCCGATTTTTGTGCTGCGTGGTCTGGTCTTGCTAGAACCGCGCGACTTGGTGCGTGAGCAGACCCGTCGGAACCTGCGGCGCGGCGCCGGCGATCTGCGCGGCGGGGAACAGTGCGGCTACAGCAAAGTTGAACGGCTCTTTGCCCGTGTAGGTGCCGGCAGCATGGGCATCGTCGGCCAGGAGCTGTGATGCCTCGACTAGTGCGGCAGCGTAGGCAGGGTCGTCGGCCAGTGCCGGCTCCGGCGCCTGGTCGAGCATGGCACGGATGGCGCCGACGGCGTCCTCGCGCTTGACCTCCCACACGCGGTGCGTAATGCCCGCGGGGTCGGTGACGGCGTAGAGCGAGGCGCCCTCTTTGGCAGCGCCCAGGATGATGTCCATGACGGGCGACGCCTCGTAGGCGAGCGACACGGGGCGCGGCTGAACTTTGAGTTCGGCGATCGCGTGCGCAGCGGCGGCCACGTCGGCGCTGGCATCGCCCTTGCCGCCCGCAAGTACACTCGTCGGGCAGATCGCCACGACACCCGTCACACGTCCCGGCTCGCCCGAGCATTCGTACACGTAATACGCCGCACCCGGGTCCTTGAGCATCAGACCATCGGCAATGGCTCCGCGCAGAGCATCGTTGCCGCTCAGGATGCTGCCCATTGCAGGCAGCGCCTCGAGCACGCGGTCCTGAGCCGGGCGGATGCAGGGAAACGGAAGTGCTTTCATGGGCGGTCCTAACGCACGAGTCGGTTTGTTCGCGGCTTATTATGCCCCAACTTGGCCGCTCGCGTCCCAGAGCACGTTATCGGCGAGCGCGATTAGCACCTGCTGACAACGAACGATATCGGCGTGGGGCACATATTCGTTGGGCTTGTGCGCGAGCGCGAGCGACCCGGGACCGTAGCTCATGCAATTGCGGTTACCTGTCTTGCCGGCAATGACGGCGGTGTCGGTGTAGCCGGTAAAGAAGCCGACGGTCGTGTCCACGTCCGTCACGTCATCGGCGGCACGCATGAGCGCTGCTAGAAGGGGAGAGTTCGGGTCGCGCTCGATGGCGGGGCGGTCGCCCGTCACGGTGTAGCTGCCATGGCAACCGGGAACGGCGGCTTCGGCGACGGCGATGGCCTGCTCTACCATGCGCGTCGCGGCGGCCGTATCGGTCGGCGGGGTCAGACGCATGTCGACCCAGACTTTGGCGCGGTCGGGCACGACATAGGGGCGATATCCGCCCTCGATTTGGCCAAACGTGATGGTCGAAGGCCCCAGCTCATCGTGCGCGGGCAGCGCCATAAACGCGCGACGGAGCGAACACACGACCTCGGCTATGGCGGCGACGGCATCCGCGCCCTTCCAGGGCTGGCTCGCATGCGCCGTCACGCCAGTCATTTCAATTTCGAACCACGTACGCCCCTTGTGCGCTACCTGGATCTGTCCGTCGGTGGGCTCGGTGTCCAGCACCCATTCACGCGAGCCGACCCAGCCGGCATCGATAGCTGCCTCTGAACCACGCATAAAGTCTTCCTCGTCGACCGAGCAGATGAGTGAAAAGCCGCGGTGGGGCAGCTCGCCTTCTGCCGCCACGCGCTCGAGCGTATGGACCAGTGCGGCAATGGCGCAGGCCAGGCCACCCTTCATATCGCAGGCACCACGGCCGTAGAGTTTATCGTTGCGCACGATCGCTCCGAGCGGCGGAATGTCCGCGTCCCAGCCATCGCCCAAGGTGACGGTATCCAAATGGCAGATGTAGACGAGCCGTGGCTCGTCGCTTTGGCCCGGCACGGTGACCATTAGATTGCGGCGTCCGGGGAGTACTTCGTGCTCTGCAATCTGCACGGCATCGAGTACCGGATAGCTCAGCTGCGCCAACCGTTCCTCAACCAACGCTTTGATATAGCGCTCAATCTCGTCCTCATACGCACCCGGGTCTGAACTGTCGATCCGCACGAGCCCTTGCGTAAGCCGCCAAGCAAAATCTGTATCAACCATAGGCACCTCACAGATAGTTAGGTCAACATACAGATTGTATGCCAAGAAGCGGCTCAGTGCATTTAATGGAGCGCTCACAAAAATGGGGGCGCCTCTCGTGCGAAAGGCGCCCCCGCGGGCATTCAATGTCAGCGACGGGCAGGCCACATGGGGAACTGCCCGTCAGGTCAGTCGGCGCTACTTGATCACGCGCACGCGATACATCGACGGAATCTGCTTGAGCGCCTCGATGGTGCTGCTGTCTAGGTGTTCGTCGGTGTCGAACATGGTGTAGGCGTTCTCGCCGGCGGACTCGTTGGTCATACGCTGCACGTTGGCGTTGTCCTTGGCCAGGATGGCCGTGATCTGGCCGATCATGTTGGGCACGTTGGCATGCAGGCAGGCAATGCGGCTTGCAGCGCGCGCCTTGCCCATGCTGCAGGCGGGGTAGTTGACGCTGTGTGCGATGTTGCCGTTCTCCAGGTAATCCTTGAGCTCGCTGATGGCCATGTCGGCGCAGTTGGCCTCGGCCTCGCCGGTGCCGGCGCCCGAGTGCGTGGTGATAAACGTATTGGGCATCTTGACCGTCTTGGGCGTGGCGAAGTCGCAGCTAAACCAGCTGAGCTTGCCCTCGCGCAGGGCGGCGTCGACGGCGTCCTCGTCAATGATGGTTTCGCGCGCGTAGTTGATGAGCACGGCGTCCGGTGCCAGCAGGTTAATCTGTTCGGTGCTGATCATGCCGATGGTGTCGGCCTTGCTGGGCACGTGCACGGTGAGGTAGTCGCAGCCGCGGCAGAGATCCTCGAGTGTGCCCACGCGCTGCACCTCGCGGCTCAGCACCCACGCGTGCTCGACGGAAATGAACGGGTCGTAGCCGTAAACGTCCATGCCCAGATCGACGCAGGCGTTGGCGACCTTGGAGCCCACGTTGCCCAGGCCGATGACACCGATGCGCTTGCCCTTGAGCTCGCGGCCCACAAAGGCCTTCTTGGCCTTTTCGGCATCGACCTGAATCTCGGGGTCGTCGGCGTTGTCACGCACCCAGTTCATTGATTGCACCACGCCGCGGCTCGAGAGCACCAGCATGCCTAGGACGAGCTCCTTAACGGCGTTGCTGTTGGCGCCGGGGGAGTTAAAGACGACGACGCCCTTCTTGGCGTACTCCTCGACGGGGATGTTGTTGACGCCGGCGCCGCAGCGGGCGATGGCGCGGATGCCCTCGGGCAGCTCGTAGCCGTGCAGGTCGGTCGAGCGCATCAGAATGGCGTCGGCCTCTTCGGCGGTGCTCACAAACTCGTAGCCCTCACCAAACTCGACCTTGCCGTCCTTGGTAATGTCATCGATGGTTTTAATCTTGCGCATGGAAAACTCCTTAGCAGGTTTTGATCTATACAGGGTGGTCTGAGATGGCTGATCGGCCCGCGCGTTGCGGGCTAGTTAGATCGCGGGCTCAAACTAAGCTGCGCTTCGAAGTCCTTCATGTACGAGGCCAGTGCCTGCACATCTTCCATGGTTACGGCGTTGTAGACGCTAGCGCGCATGCCGCCCACCAGGCGATGGCCCTTGACGTTTTGAATCTGGTGCTCTGCCGCGCCTGCGACAAAGGCCGCGTCGAGTTCGGCGTCGCCGGTGCGGAAGGTGACGTTGGCGATGGAGCGGCTGTCGGCCTGTGTGGTGCCATGGAACAGCACGCTGTGCTCGAGCAGGTCGTAGAGCAGGTTGGCCTTGGCCCAGTTGCGCTCGGCCATGGCGGCAAGTCCGCCGGTCTGCTCAACCCAACGGAACACCTTGCCGCACACGTAGATGCCAAAGGTGTTGGGCGTGTTGAGCATGGAACCCTTGGCGGCCTGGGTCTTAAGGTCCAGGTACTGCGGCGTCTGCGCAAAGGCGGGGCCATCTGCGATGAGGTCGTCGCGCACGATGGCCACGGTCACGCCCGCGGCGCCGGCGTTTTTCTGCGCTCCGGCGTAAATGAGCCCGTAGCGCTCAACGTCGAGCGGCTGCGACAGGAAGCAGCTCGAGACATCGGCGACCAGCGGCACATCGCCACAACTGGGCAGCTCGTGGTACATGGTGCCAAAGATGGTGTTGTTCTGGCAGATGTAGACGTAGTCGAGCCCGTCGCCTGCGGCCTCGGCGGCAATGCGCGCATTGATGTCGGCCATGTCGGGGATGCGGTCGAAGTTGGTGTCCTCGGAGCTCGCGAGCAACACGGCCTCACCGTACTTGGCGGCTTCTTTGTATGCCTTGTTGGCAAAGTTGCCGGTCACGATGTAGCCGGCGCGGCCGCGGTGCATGAGGTTCATGGGGATGCCCGCAAACTGCAGCGTGGCACCGCCCTGTAAAAACAGGACACGGTAGTTGTCCGGGATGCTCAGCAGACGGCGCAGGGTTGCCTCGGCGTCGTCGATAATCTGCTGGTACATGCTAGATCGATGGCTCATCTCGAGCACGGACATGCCGCAACCGCGGTAGTCCATCATCTCGTCGGCGATCTCGGCGAGCACGCTTGTAGGCAGCGCGGCCGGGCCAGCTGAGAAGTTGTGCACACGTGCCATCTTCTAGTCTCCCTCGTAGTCGTTTGAACGTTCGGGATACTTTAGCACAGTGGAGCGCTAGGCGCGACCGCATCACAGCAAAACCCGAGTGCGCCGCTATGATTTACAGGATGGTTACATGGGGGAGGGGTGCTTTACTCCTCAGGCAAATCCAAATCTGCGAGCGAAGGCATGAGGCTTCCTAGGCGCTTGATCTCTTCGTCGCAAATTAGCTACCTCCTGCCCGCTACGACGCGAGCGTGGCGATGACGGCTTCGTCGCCGGCGTATATTAGGGTGTTGCCGTCGGGGATGATCGTTTGGCCGTCGCGCTTGAGCATCACCACGATAAAGGGGTGCTTGCCCTGCGGCACATCGCGAAGACGCTGGCCGGCCAGGCGACCGTGGGGGGTTACGGTGACCTCGCGCAGCGTAACCTCGGCACGCTCTTCGAACGTTGGGGCGGCCATCACCAGCAGATCGCCTTCCTGGATCACGGTATCGCCGTTGGGCAGCACCGGGTGCGCCCCGTCGCGCAGCACCAGGACCACGAGCATGTCCGTCGCGCTGCCAATATCGGCGAGCGAGCGCTCGGCAAACGGATGGCCAGCACCCACCTTGAGCTTTACAAATGACATGCCGTCTTCGTCGCGATAGTCGTTAAAGGTGCGGCGCACGTCGCCGGTCGCATCGATCATATCGAGCTTCTTCGCCACCGCTGGCAGCAGCGAGCCCTGCACCACAATGCTCGACACGGCAATCACAAACACCAGGTCAAATAGGTCGTGTCCGCCGGGAACGCCGGCCACCACGGCAAAGAGGCTAAACACGACCGAAGCTGCTCCGCGCAGGCCCGCCCAGCTTACGAGCGCGACCTGGCGGGGGTTCGTCTTAAAGGGCGCCAGGAGCACGCCGACGGCGATGGGACGGCTCACGTAGAGCATAAACGCCATGAGCGCCAGGCCCGGCAGCAGCATCTGCGGCAGGCGTGCGGGCGTGACGAGCAGGCCGAGCAAGAAGAAGATCGTCATCTCGGCCATCTCGGTGAGGGTGTCAAAGAAGTGCGCCATCTCGACCTTGCCGGTGATGTCGCTCGCACCCAGCACAATGCCGGCCAGGTATACGGCCAAAAAGCCGTTGCCGCCCAGATAGCTTGGTAGCGCGTAGGCGACGATGGCCACGGCGAACAAAAAGATGGTCTGCGCGTCCTTGGCCGTTGCGTGCGCGCGTTCAATCAGGCGGCCCGCCGCCCAGCCGATGGCAAGGCCCAGGCCCACGCCCAGGATAATCTGCTTGGCCAGCAGTGCGGGAATGTTGATGTCGCCGCCGGCCGCGAGTGTAGCGAGCACAGCGGTGAGCATGTAGGCGACGGGGTCGTTGGAGCCCGATTCGACCTCGAGCAGCGAGTCGGTGCCGCCCCTCAGCGAAAGGCTGTGCTCGCGCAGAACGCTAAAGACGCTGGCCGCGTCGGTGGACGCCACGACCGATCCCAGCAGCAGGCCGCCGATCCAGTCGAAACCCAGCACAAAGTGGGCGAATACGCCGGTGATGCCGGCAGTGATGACGACGCCGAGCGTGCTCAGCAGCACCGCGGGCACGGCGACGGGCTTGGCGCGGTCGATGTTGGTGTTAAAGCCGCCGTAGAACATGATGAACAGCAGCGCCGTGCTGCAGACGGTTTCGGTGAGCGCGTAGTCGCTAAAGTCGATATGCGCCGGGCCGTTGACGCCCAACAGCATGCCGAGCGCGATAAAGATGAGCAGGGTGGGGAAGGGGAGTTTTTTGCCGACGGGTTTGATGGTCAGGCACAAAATGATGACGAGGCCGATAAAGAGAAGGATCTGGTTCATAGATGGTGTCCGCTCCTGAGTGGTTGGCGTGGCACGGTCAGTTGTCTGCGGTTATTTGTACCCAAAGATGGTGGGTTTATGGGGTTGGATTGCGGGCGTGCGCGATATCGTCATAGACGGCTGCCGTCTTTGCCTCTGCTCGGAAACCCTTTCCAGCTTTATTGCAACGGAGTACAATGGGTAACGTTTAAGTTCAACTTGAAGTTTTAGTTGCGGCACCGGGCTTCGGCCGCAATGCAAGGAGAGGCGTACCATGGCGATCTATGTGACATCTGACGCTCACGGGCACGTGCGTGCGCTTGACGAGGCCCTGTCTAAGATCTCGTTGACGTCCGACGACACACTGTACGTGCTGGGCGACATGATCGATCGCGGGCCCGATCCGGTCGGTGTTATTAAGCTCGTGCGCTCGCTGCCCAACGCCCGCGTGCTCAAGGGCAATCACGAGCAGATCATGCTCGATGCCATCATTGGCCAGGATCCGCTCGATGCCGAGACCTGGGATATCAACGGTGGCTGGACGACGCGCGAGCAGCTCAACGACATGGAATTTGAGGCATACGAGGAGCTCGTGCGATGGATGGCCGCGCTGCCGCTCTACGCGGTGGTCGAGACTGCCGAGCGGCCGTACCTGCTGGTGCACGCCGGCATTCAGACCGAGGCGGCGCGTGCGTTTTTGCTTGAGCATGGTGTCGATTGTGCCGATGGCGTCGGAGCGGTGGGTGCTGATCGCGAGCTGCTGCAGCAGATGCTCGCAGTGCAGTCGTCCGATGACCTGCTGTGGATTCGTCACGGCTATTGGGATGTGCCGACCGGGCTGCTTTCTGCCGAGGGCAAGGGTCCGGTCGTGGTGAGCGGTCACACGCCAACGGTGTCGCTCGGGCGTTATTGCGAGGTCGGTGGTCTTGCGGGGCTCGATGAGGAGTCGGGCCGCGGGCAGATCGTGCGCCTGGGCGGCGAGGATGCCGCCGGTGTGCCCGATCGCATCGACATCGACTGCGCTGCCGCCACCGGCTCCGAGTTCGGTCGCGTGGGCATCCTGCGCCTGGACGACGGGGCGGAGTTCTACGCGAACATCAACCCGGGCGAATAATCGGTGCAAGGGGTAGCTAATTTGGGACGGGGCTTTTTTGACTACTTTTGCCCTTCTGCCCGCTAATTGATTTCTCTGGGACGGGGATTAAATAATCATTTGGCTGCCCGCTGGCTAAGTGAGTAGACTTTTTTGGAAATGCCGAGCACCCAACATATTTGCCTCAATAAAACCGCAGGTCACAGACTTGTGCTCTGTTGGTGTGGTCGGAGATTCGGTAAAAGTCTACTCACTTAGTTTTGCGTGATGAATATTGTTCGCAATGTGACCCCAGCCGGGGTGATTCCACCGCAAATTAGCTGCTCCCATCGCCGCAATTAGGCGCCGTACGGATTCCGGTCCCTCTCTATGCGTTGGCGGATGTGGGCGTACTCGATAACCAACAGTACCAGCAGCAGGGCCATGATGGCTAGGTAGCTTACGACGGCGCCCATCAGGCCGAGCAGATTGATTAGAATCACCGGCAGTACCACGCTCGCGGCAAAACAAATCAGGTAGACCTTGGTGACGTCGCCGGCGTGGCGCAGCACCGTGATGATGGCGTAGATAAAGTCGATGGCCGCGGTGACGCCGCCGGCGACGACCATCAGCAGCGCCAGCGTACGGTAGCGTTCAAAGCTGAGACCGTACATAAAGCTCATGAGGGGAATACCGGGACCTGCCATAAATGCGGCGCACGCGCCGGTGATGACCACGATCAGCGCCATAACGGCAACAATAATCAGGTCAAAGCGACGACGCTTGCGAGGATTAGCCCAAATGCTCGACAAGCGCAGGAGCTGCGGTTTATAGACAAATCCAATGCTCAACAGAATAGCCTGAGCTGGAAAAAAGAGGGCATTAAAGTACAGCTGGTATTTATAGGCCAGTGTGCCTTCCATCACAAACTTGGGCATGCTCTCGATAAGGTTGAACAGGAATAGCGCGCCAAAGAGTGGAGCGCACTGGACAAACAGGTGGCCGACCTCGCGCAGGCTCACGCGGCGCGATTTTTCGGTCTCGAGCAGGGCAAGCGGCGCGGTGACCAGCACGAGCGAGGCGATCGCGGTGACGCCCATGGCCATGGCCGCGATGGGCATGCTGCGCGTGAGGAGCAGCGCCACGCTGAAGACCGCGATGACGCCGACGGAGCGTAGCGTTTGGCTCATGCCAGCCAAGTAGAGCTTGTCGGCCTGCTGCAGGCGGCCTTCGTACACGTCGGCGACGCCGTCTATCACCTTATACAGGTAGACGCCCAGGCCGATCGTCGCCATCTGCGCGTCATAGCCGCGGGCGCTGCTGTACATGAGGCCGCAGCCTAGGGCGAGCGCTCCGCAAAGCCAGCGGTTGAGCTGGTAGGAGGCAAAGGACGTCGTTTCGTCGATGTCCGAGACCTGAAAATTGCGCACGCCATAGTTGCACGCGATCATGATGAGCGTGCCGGTGACAAAGGCGATGGAGAATTTGCCTGCTTCTTCTGCTCCCACGAGCTGCGTAGACACGATGGTGAGCAGTGGAAACGCCAAGCCCCACACGGCGGTGCCGAGGGTGTTCCAAAGATAGTCGCGACTGGTGGCGTGCTCCTCGTATTCCGCTTCCTGCATGGAGAAGCCGCCGCCGTAGACGGCGCCGAGCAGACGGTTCCACCAAGCGTTGACCATGCGGCGAACGGGGCCGGGCTCCCGATCGCGTTCGCGCCGACGACGTGTGGCTTGGCTGCTATCGGGCCCGCCGGCGTTGCGCTGGCTCAGCTCCTGGATGCGAGCGAGCTCCTCGGCGGTGTGCGAGGCCGGGAACAGGCCGTTCTCGATGCGACCGCCCTGGCTGGGTGCCCCGCCCGATACGGTGGGGTCGGAGACGCCGTTGTGACGGGCGATGGCGCGGCGGATGCTATCGAGGGGCGTGATACTCAAAGCGGAGTCCTTTCTATTGCTGCGCTTTAGTATAGACGCGACGGTGTTCGCTCGTGTTTTTGAACGGATTGTTCAATAATTTCGGCGGGCGGCTGTAATTTGTCGGTAAACGTGCGGTATCCTGTTGAAGTTTTGTGACACCCCCGATGCCGCCCACGCGGTACCAAGGAGCTTCTACCTATGGACGTCGCCGCATTCTTACTGGCTCTTGTGCCGATTATTTGGCTGGTCGTGATGCTGCTGTGCTTTAAATGGCCAGCTTGGAAGGCCGCTATCGGATCGTTTGTCCTTTCGTGCTTGCTTGCCTTCGCATGGTGGCACCTGCCGGCAGCGCAGATCGCGACCGCCTCGCTCGAAGGTTTTTTTGATGGCTCTGTGGCCCATCGTCCTGGTGATCATCGCCGCGGTGTTCACGTATAACCTGTGCGTTCGTACGGGCGCCATGGACGTGATCGGCAGCATGATCACCTCCATCAGCAGCGACCGCCGTCTGCTGGCGCTGCTCGTGGCTTGGTGCTTCGGTGGCTTTATGGAGGGCATGGCCGGCTTCGGTACCGCTGTCGCCATTCCCGCCGGCATGCTCGCGGGCCTGGGCTTTGAGGCCGTGCCTGCCGTGCTCATCTGCCTGCTGGCCAACGGCGTGCCCACGCCCTACGGCTCCATCGGCATCCCCACGGTGTCCGTTGCCGACCTGGTGGGTTTGGATTCCCTTCACCTAGCGACCGTTCAGCTGGTGCAGCTCGCACCGTTCTTTGTGGTGATGCCGCTATTTATTGTGCTGGTTGCGGGCCGTGTTGCCGATGACCAGGGCAATGCCGCGAGTGTGGGCGAGCGTCTGCACGGTGTTGCCGGCGTGGCGTTGCTCTCCGGCGTGTCGTTTGTCGGCGCGGCTCTGGTCGTTGCCATGTTTGTGGGCCCCGAGCTGGCCGTGGTCGTAGGATCCATCGTTTCGCTCGCGCTGACAGCTGCGCTTGCCATGCGTGCCGAGAAGTCGGGGCATCTGGACGCACGCTTCCATATGAATATCGAGGCCGGCGAACAGCTCACCGTTAAATCGGCGCTTTCGGCCTGGTCGTGCTTCATTCTGATTTTTGTACTGCTGCTGGGTACGTCCAACCTGGTGCCCGCCGTGCATGCCGCGCTTGCGCCCTTTGCAAGCCACGTGCAGGTGTATTGCGGCGAGAACCCCGGTACGCTTACGTTTTCGTGGATTAACACGCCGGGTGTTTGGATCTTCCTGGCCGCGTTTGTCGGCGGTGCCATTCAGGGTGCTTCGCCACGCATGATGGGCGAGGTGCTGGCCGCGACTGTGAAGCAGATGATGCCGACGGTGATCACGATGCTTTCGGTGCTGGGCTGTGCCAAGGTGATGGGCTATGCGGGCATGATCTCTTCGATCAGCGCGTTCTGCATCGCCGTCGCCGGTGGGCTGTACCCGATTCTGGCTTCGTGGATCGGCGCAGTCGGTGCGTTTGTGACCGGCTCGGGCACGTCCTCGGGCATGCTGTTTGGCCCCATTCAGAGCCAGGCTGCCACTGCGCTGGGTGTGAGCGACTACTGGATGGTCGCGTTGAACGCCCTGGGCGTCGCCGCCGGTAAGATGATCTCGCCGCAGACCCTCGCCATTGGTCTTGCCGCCGTGCTCGTGCGCGGTAAGGATGCCGAACTCCTGGGCGCCGTCCTGCCCTACGCCGCCGGCATGCTGGTCCTGATGAGCGCCATAGCCATGCTCGGCCAAGGCCTGCCGCTGTAGTCGGCACTTAGGGACGTTCCTTATGTGCCGGCACTCTGGGAACGTCCCTAAGTGCCGGCATCCGGGGACACTCCTTGAATGTTGTCTGTTCAAGAGTGTCCCCAATGACTAGTCGTTTAAAAGCGTCCCCAATGACTAGGCCGCTTGCCTGCGATTTTTGACCGTTGGGCGGGCGCTTCGCCGTTGCCGCAAAAACGTTTTTGCATATCGGGTACAACGGGCTTTACGTGAGTAAAGTGCGCGCCGCGTCCACGTGCCGCGTTTTTAAAGGAGGCCCCATGCCTGGTGTTACCCCTGCAGAAGTTTTGTCCAACTTTGGCATTACGCTGGTCGAAGATCCCGCCGAGAATCAGCCCCGCCTGTTGGTCGATCTACCCGCCGCGGAGCTCGTCGAGCACGCTATCCGCCGCGAAGAAGGTCGCATGGCATCCAACGGCGCGCTGGTGATCGAGACGGGGGAGCGCACTGGTCGTTCTCCCAACGATCGCTTTATCGTTGACACCCCCGATGTTCACGACAAGATTGCCTGGGGCGCTGTCAACCGCCCGCTTTCGATCGAGAGCTACGAGGCCATCAAGGCCGGTATCGTCGACTACCTCAACGAGCGCGACGTGTTCGTTACGCACGGCATGGCGGGCGCCGACCGCAACCACACGCGTCGCCTGCTCGTCGCCTGCGAGCGCGCCAGCCAAGCGCTCTTCATTAAGCAGATGCTCGCCCGTCCGCTCGCCCGCGAAATTGCGCGCACCGGCGAGCCGGACTTCTGCGTGCTCGCGGCACCTGGCTACCAGTGCGACCCCGCCATCAAGGGCCTCAACTCCAGCGCCGCCGTGGTCATCAACTTCCAGGAGCGCGTGATTCTGGTTGCCGGCACCGGTTACTCCGGCGAAATCAAAAAGTCCATCTTCAGCGTCATGAACTACCTGCTGCCTGTCGAGGACGACGTACTGCCCATGCACTGCTCGGCCAGCATGGATCCCGTCACGCACGAGACGGCCGTGTTCTTTGGCCTTTCGGGCACGGGCAAGACCACGCTTTCGGCTAACCCCACGCGCCTGTTAATCGGTGACGACGAGCACGGCTGGTCCGACATGGGTATCTTTAACGTCGAGGGCGGCTGCTATGCCAAGTGCGAGGGCCTGGACGCGTTCCACGAGCCCGAGATCTTCAACGCCGTTCGCTTTGGCGCCATCTGCGAAAACGTAGTGCTCGATGAGAACCGCAAGCCCAACTATGACGACGTCTCGATCACGCACAATACGCGTGTGGCCTATCCCGTCGAGCATATCCCCAACGCGTGGACCAAGGGCATGGGCACCACTCCGAGCGTCGTGCTGTTCCTGACCTGCGATGCCTTTGGCGTGCTGCCGCCCATCTCGCGCCTGACGGCCGACGCCGCCATGTATCACTTTGTGACGGGCTTTACGGCCAAGATCCCCGGCACCGAGGTCGGCGTCACCGAGCCCACGCCCACGTTCTCCTCGCTGTTCGGCGAGCCGTTTATGCCGCTCGACCCCATGGTCTACGCTAAGATGCTCGGCGAGCGTATTGCCGACGGCCGCACCCGCGTCTACCTGGTCAACACTGGCTGGATTGGCGGCGGCTACGGCGTGGGTCGTCGCATCGAGCTCGCCTACACGCGCGCCCTGGTGGCCCGCGCTCTCGACGGTACCATCGAGGACAGCGAGTTCGTGCACGACGATATCTTTAATGTCGACATTCCCACCACGTGCCATGGCGTGCCCGACGGCATTCTGGTGCCGCGCCAGTACTGGCAGAGCACCGCTCGCTACGACGAGGCAGCGCACAATCTTGCCGTGATGTTCGAGGAGAACTTCGAGAAGAAGTACTCGCACCTGCCCGAGTCCGTCAAGGCTGCCGGCCCTCACGCCCAGATGCCCGCCGAGGCCCGTCATCGCGGCCGTGGCCTGCTGGGACTCCGCCACTAGCGTTGCCTCAGACCCAAAACCACCACAAAGGGGACAGGCACCTTTGTGGTGGTTTTGCTCGCGCAGATGACTCAGGTTACAATACGCCTGACATATCGTCCCCTTCTCCGGATGGGGACAGCGTAAGCGCTCTTGTGACGGCACCGTAGGACTTTGAAGGTGGCCGTTGTAAGGGCGCTTTTTGTTTAGGCGTTTGCGTGGGGCGAATCGTGAAGGGAGCACGTATGAAGAGCTTTATTGCCGAGGATTCATTTTGGGAGCTGTTTCCGCAGGCGGCAATCGGTGTTGTGGTCGTAAAGGGCATGAAGCCCGCGGCTCAGATTCCCCAGGAGGACGTGGATGCGATCGCCGCGCTGCTCGACCGCGCCAATATCGATGCGGAGCGTCATCTGACCAGCGATACTATCAGCGAGAATGCGCCGGTCAAGGCATGGCGCGAGGCCTATCGTCTGTTCAAGACCAAAAAGGGTGCGCGTTGTTCGATCGAGAACTTGCTCAAACGTGTGCTCAAAGGCAAGCCGGTCGGTCATATCACACCGGCGGTGGATATTTACAACACGGTGTCGCTGTCCTACGCACTGCCCGTGGGAGGCGAGGATTTGCATGCGATTGAGGGAGATCTTCGCCTGAAGGTGACCGACGGTGGCGATGCGTTCTTGCCGCTTGGCGAGGAAGCGGATGACCCGACGCTGCCCGGCGAGCTCGCTTATATCGACGATGCAGGTGCCGTGTGCCGCTGCTGGAACTGGCGCGACGGCGTTCGAACGGCTCTGTCCGACGATTCGGCCGACGTGTTTTTGGCGATTGAATGTGTTGAGCCCGAGCGCATGGGGGACTGCCAGGCCGCCATCGATCGCTTGGCCGAGCTTCTTGAGCGCTATCTGGGGGCGACGGTTGTCGTTAAGACGCTTGTGACCCGCGACAATCCCTGCGTGGAGCTGTAGCGAAGTCTGCGGATCAAACTCGACGGTCAAAACCACTACAATGGTGCCTGTCCCCTTTGTGGTGGTTTTTATGTTGATGGGTTAACAAATAGGGTGCGCAGGGCTGGCGGCCGATAAGTACGGTTAAGATGTTTACCCGTTAGCATTATGCAAGCGAAAGGCGGTCGTCTCCCATGCAGCAGAACGACGAGACACGTTTCGAGGACTTTGTCGGACTGATCAGCGGGCTCTACAAGGAGATCCAGCGCATTAAGACATCCGAGGGCGCAAGGCTGGGCCTCAAGGGCTCCGACGTTATGTGCCTGTACTATCTTGAGCGCAGCAAGGACGGCCTGACTGGCGCCGACCTCGCTCGCATGGCAGGCGTGACCCGCGCCGCCGTCTCGCGCACGCTCGCGCATCTGGAGGAGGGCGGCTACGTCGAGGTCGATGATTCGGGCGATGCCGCCGTTAAGTATCGTGCTCCGGTGCGCCTGACCGCTCTGGGCGGCGAGAGTATGAGCGAGGCGGACCGCATCATTCGCGAGGTGCTCGATACCACCGGTAAGGCTATGGGTGTGGAGCAGCGCGAGCAGATGTATGCGTCGCTACGCACGATTCTCAACACCCTGCGCGAGATCTAAGGCCGCCAAGGCATTTGCTTCCAATTAACAACTGCATAGTCCCGTTTGAGCGCGTATGCCGTGCCGGGGCTTGCTGTCAAAATTCCCTGCGCGGGACCTGCGCAAGAAAGGATTCGCTATGTCCGTCCGTATTATTACCGATTCCGCAAGCGATATGTCACCGGCCGAGCACCCAGCATTGGCCGTTTTGCCACTGTCCGTCACCTTTGGCACCGATGTGTACATGGATGGCGTCGACATCGATCACCAGCGCTTTTACGAGATGCTCGTGGAGCGCGATGAGCTGCCTAAGACCGGCCAGGTCAACCCGTACGCGTTTTCGCAGGCTATTGCCGAGGCGCGTGAGGCCGGCGATGAGGCAGTGATTATTACCGTGGGCGCTAAGCTTTCGGGTACCAACCAAAGTGCCCGCACCGCACTTGCCGAGGCGCCGGGCGGCGATGTGTATGTGGTGGATAGCAATAACGTTACCCTGGGCGAGCGCGTGCTGGTTGAGTACGCGCTGCGTTTGGTGGACGAGGGCCAGGGCGCGGCTCAGATCGCGGCGGCTGTCGAGGCCGTGCGCGACCGTGTAGTCGTCATCGGCCTGCTCGAGACGCTTGAGTACCTCGTTCGCGGCGGTCGCCTGTCTGCTGCGGCTGGTGCTGTGGGCACGTTGCTCAATGTGAAGCCCGTTGTGGCAGCGGAGGACGGTCTGATCGTGCAGCTGGGCAAGGCTCGTGGCTCCAAGAACGGCCGGAACCTGCTCAACCAGAAGGTCGAAAAGGCAGGCGGCATCGACTTTTCCATGCCGCTGGCGCTCGGCTATACGGGCCTTTCGGATGCGGTGCTCAAGAAGTATATCGAGGACAGTGCGGCACTGTGGGCTGGTCACACCGAGGGCGAACTGCCCGTTCACACCATTGGTGCCACCATCGGCACCCACGTAGGCCCCGGCGCCGTAGCCGTAGCCTTCTTCCAGCCCGCCAACTAACCGACCTGCCATAAACCACCACAAAGGTGCCTGTCCCCTTTGCGGTGGTTTATGCTTTTCAGGGTGGAAGGGAGCGAGCAATGACGTCTGAGGGCTTTTTTGAACGGGTGTACGAGGTGGTCGAGCAGATCCCCGAGGGGATGGTAGCCACGTATGGCCAGGTGGCGCTGCTTGCCGGTCGTCCACGAAGTGCGCGGTACGTGGGGTATGCCCTGCATAGCAATCCGCGCCCCGGCGAGATTCCCTGTCACCGCGTGGTGTTTGCCGACGGCCGTATCTGTGAGGGCTTTGCCTTTGGCGGCCCCGATGCTCAGCGTGAGCTCTTAATGGGGGAGGGTGTGACGTTTACCGATCCCGTGCACGTCGACTTGGCCGCCTGTCGCTGGCTTGCCGGACTCTAACGGCTCTGCCGTGGCCAAAACCACCACAAAGGTGCCTACCCCTTTGTGGTGGTTTAGTTTACTTGGGCTAACTTATGGAGAAGCTATGGCGGCGGATATTGATGCTGCAAAGTAAACCACGGCGAACTATATTGGTTTCAGCAACGGAGCAGGCAATAGGCGATGAAAAAGCCTGCCCTGTTGAGTTTGATTCGCATTCCTCCCCTCTGTGCGATTCAACGGTGTACTTCGGGAACAGGCCCGCTGGCAACTAACTGCCGGCGGGCCTGTTCCTGTTTGTCGGGGGAGTGCGATGGACGGAGCCGAAGCGGTCCGGCTCCAAAAAAGGCGGACGCCGTAGCGCCCGCCCTATAGCAATCGAAAGCTCAAGCCAGCAGATCGGCCTAGTACACCATACCCATGGCGTCCTGAACCTCTGCCAGGGTCTGCTCGGCGATCTCGTTGGCGCGACGGTTGCCCTCGTGCAGCACGTCCTTCACGTAATCCAGATCGTTCTCGTAGCGCTGGCGACGCTCGCGGATAGGTGCGAAGTACTCGTTGACGACCTCGGTCACGTACTTCTTGAGCTGGCCGGAGCCGCCCATGCCAATCTCCTCGGCAATTTCGACCTCGGAGCGGCCGGTGCAGATGGCGGCTGTCGAAAGCAGGCCAGACACGCCGGGGCGGTTCTCGGGATCGAACGTGATCATGCGCTCAGAGTCGGTCTGGCTTTTCTTGATGCGCTTGGCCGTCTCCTCAGCGGTCATCGAGATGTTGATGGCGTTGCCGTAGCTCTTGCTCATCTTGCGACCGTCAAGGCCGGGCAGTAGCGGGGTCTCGGACAGCAGCGCGTCGACCTCGGGGAACACCTTGCCGTAACGGTTGTTAAAGCGGCGGGCGATGGTGCGGGTAAGCTCGATGTGCGGCAGCTGGTCGCGACCGACGGGTACCACGTTGCCCTTGCAGAACAGGATGTCGCAGGCTTGATGTACCGGGTAGGTGAGCAGAAGGCCGGTGAGCTCGTGGCCCGAGGCCTCCATCTCGGCCTTGACGGTGGGGTTGCGCGCCAGCTCGGCCTCGGACACCAGCGACAGGAACGGCAGCATGAGCTGGTTGGCGGCGGGCACGGCGGAGTGCGCGTAGATCATGGTCTTGTCGGGGTCGATGCCGCAGGCAAGGTAGTCCATGACCATGTTGTACACGTTGTCCTGGATGTGCTCGGTCGTGTCGCGGTCAGTGATGACCTGGTAGTCGGCGATGAGCACGTTGGTCTTGGCGCCCATGTTCTGCAGCTCAACACGGCCCTTGAGGGTGCCGAAGTAGTGGCCCAGGTGCAGACGGCCGGTGGGGCGGTCGCCGGTGAGCATGGTGAACTTCTCGGGCGTCTTGGTCAGGCCCTCGCGAATGGCGTTGCTCTTTTGCAGCGCGACTTCGTAGCTGTTCTCGTTTGGCATGATTGCTCCTAACGTATGTTCATGGGTCAAGATGATAACGCGTTTATTGGAGGGGTGGTGCGTAAGTAGGCGAGGGGCGGGAGAGGGACGCGCGTGGTGCGGCATGTGCGATGGGTGCGGCGCGGCCGTGCTTGGCTAACGGTGCCTTGGCACATCCTCGGCAGCTTGCCCTAGAGCTTGTGGTGGCGCTCTTCTTTGCGCTCCTCGGCTGCCTGCTCCTCCTGCTTAAAGGCGGGGTCGTCGGGGGTGACCAGTTCGTCCTCGTGCGTGCGCTTGTTGTAATGGTGGAGCAGCACGGGCTCAAATAGATGTAGATGCTTGGCGAAGGCCGCCGAGCCAATGGCGAGCACGGTAAAGATGAGCACGCGCATGGGCACCTCGACCTGATTGATGGCGGCGGCGCCGGCCGAAAGCATAATGCACCAGGCATAGATGAGCAGCACAGCCTGTTTTTGGTTGTAGCCTTCTTGGATCAGGCGGTGGTGGATGTGGCCCTTGTCGGCCTGCCCGATGCTAATGTGGGCGCGCTTGCGGCGCACAATGGCGCTAAACGTGTCGATGATGGGCACACCGGCAACGATGAGCGGGATGATAAGCGAGGTGAGTGCGGCGGTGCGGCTCACGTTGAGCAGCGAGATGGAGCCCAGCGCAAAGCCCAGAAGCAACGACCCCGAGTCGCCCAAGAAGATACTTGCGGGGTTGAAGTTGTAGCGCAAAAAGGCCAGACAGGCGCCAAAGAGCGCAATGGAGAGCGCGGCGGCGTCGATGCGGCCCGAGAGAACAGCCATCGAAAACATGGTGAACGATGCGATGCCGCAGATGCCCGTGGCCAAGCCGTCGAGGCCGTCGATGAGGTTAATGATGTTGGTGAATGCCACCAGATAGATCACGGTAATGGGGTAGGCGAGCCATCCGAGCATGATCTCGCCGGGAGCAAACGGGTTGACGATGACGCCGATCCGCAGGCCGCCCATGCAGGCGATAAGCGCGGCGAGGACCTGTCCGGCCAGCTTTTGCTTGGGCGTGAGCTGGAAGACGTCGTCGATGGCGCCGGTCGCAAAGATAACGGTAAAAGAAAGCGCAAGTATGGGGTAGCTGATGTGCAGACGGGGGTGGGGCACCAAAACGGGCGGCCAACCCAGGTACCAGGTGCCTAGGATTTGCACAGTGCAGGCGACGACCAGGCCCAAAAACACCGCCGTTCCGCCCAAACGCGGGATGGGCTTGGTGTTGATGCGGCGCTTAGAAGGATAGTCGACGGCGTCGAGCTTGATTGCCAGGCGCTTGACCAGGGGTACCGTGAGGAAGGTCGTGATAAAGGCCGCCGCTGCCACGCATAGGTACGGTATGTAGCTCGGGGATGAAGCCATGAATCTAAAAACCGCCAAGCGTCGAAGGAAAAGGTCAGAAGAACGCCATGCGCAAAGGGCATAGCCGAACCATAATACTCGACCAAGGGGGGTGCATGGAATTGCACGCAGCGATAATCACGCGCTTACCAGATATTGGGATGTTGTCGATGGCTTGTCGGGATGCCGGCGGGGATCCATATGGACTGTAATGGTGATTTTCGGCAAAAGAAAACCACCCCCCACGTTACGAAAATGAACCCACCTAAAACAGGTGGGTGCCCTCATCGACTGTTCCAGCGTCCTTAACAACGAAGGATACCTGTACTAGGTACGACTGTGTGGGCTCCCTAAATAAACGCGACGGTTCACCCAGTTGCTCCGCGGGGGGCGGAATACCTACATCATAAAGCGGCACTTTATCGATTCCAGTCTTGACATTACAAAAATCGTGTCGGACGATTACGGCGCCTTGGGCTCGAGCCGTCTGTGGGGTTGATCCCTTTACGTTTGAGCTGCTGAATCGTTGTTTTGGAGCATGGTTTTATGCCGACGTCGTTGACCGAACTTTTTTCGCCCGCCTGCCATTTGTGTCCGCGCCGTTGCGGTGCGGCGCGCGATGAGGGCGCGCACGGCGTCTGCGGTGCTAACGACACGCTCAAGGTGGCCCGCGCCGCGCTTCATATGTGGGAGGAGCCGCCTATCTCGGGCGAGGCCGGTTCGGGCACGATCTTCTTTAGCGGCTGCTCGCTCAAATGTATCTACTGCCAGAACCACGAGATCTCGACCGGCAATTTTGGCCTTGAGATTTCGCCTGAGCGCCTGGTCGAGATTATGCTGGAACTGCAGGACCAGGGTGCCAACAACATCAATTTGGTGACGGCGACGCACTATGCGCACCTGTTGCCTGCCGCGATTGCCGCGGCACGGGCGCGCGGACTGGTTATCCCAATCGTCTACAACACGAGTGGTTACGAGCGCGCGAGTGCCGTGGCGGCGCTGGGCGACCTGGTCGATGTGTGGCTCACCGACTTTAAATATGCCGATGCCGGGCTTGCGCAGTCGCTCTCCCATATAAAGGATTACCCGCGTGTGGCCGTGTCGGGTCTGGCCCAGATGGCGCGCGAGATCGAGCGCCGCGGGGGAGAGTTGGTGGACGAGGACGGGCTTATGAAGCGTGGCATGATCGTGCGTCACCTGGTGCTTCCGGGGCATGCAGACGATTCGTGTCGCGTGCTGGACCTGGTGTGGCAGACGGTGGGCGACGTGCCGATCTCGGTTATGAACCAGTACACGCCCAATGCGCTCATGCGCGAGCAGGGCGGCGACCTGGCACGCGCCGTGACGCGTGAGGAGTACGAGCAGGTGCTCGACCATGCCGACGACCTGGGTTTTACGACGATGTTCTGGCAAGAGGGCGGCGCGGTAGACGAGAGCTTCACCCCCGCCTTCGACACCACCGGCGTCCTCACCAGCGCAAAGTAGAGCGCACGCTGATGATTTTTCTGGGACGGGGATTAAAAAATCATCGAGAGGATCGCCTGTTCGAAAAGTTGTCAAAATAGCCGCGTCCCAAAAAGACTGGTTATTGGGCGTTGACAGTTGGCGAGCCGTAGGTAAAATATCGACTTGTCCTGGGGACGTAGCTCAGTTGGGAGAGCGCTGCCGTCGCATGGCAGAGGCCGAGGGTTCGACTCCCTTCGTCTCCACCCATGGATTTGATAAGCCGCTGACATTGTGTCGGCGGCTTTTTTTAAAAGAAAGGGCTATACCATGGCCGAGCTTGAGTCCCAACCATTGTCCGACGAGGAGCGCGCTGAGTTGGAAGAGCTCCGCGCTGAGAAGGCCCGCCGCGAGGCTCGGGAAGAGGCCCGTCGCGAGCGCGAGGAGCTGGCTGCCCTGCGTGCCGAGCGCGCGAAGGCCGAGGAGGTCGCCTCGAACGCCGCATCCGAGCGCAAGCCCGCGCCCGCACCCAAGCCCGCTGCAGCGAAGCCTGCACCTGCCGCGCCCAAACCTCAGCCTAAAAAGGCCGCTCGTCCCAAGTCCGTCGAGCCCAAGCCGAGCCGTGACGAGATGACCTTTGCCCAGCGCATGGTTACCTCCAAGGAACCTACGGGCGAGAACGAGATCCCTGGCATGGCGCCGGCTCAAAAAGTCATCATTGTCCTTGCCCTCATCGCGTTTGTCATCTTTATGGGCTACACGATCCTGACCAGCATGGGCCTGCTCTAACCGATTTGCATCGGGTGTCATGTCCTCATCCTCTGCTCTCGTCTAACCCTCAAATTCTGTACCACACATCCGAAAGGTCGCCCCATGGCTTTGACCGACATCTCGCATCCCACCGACATTGCAATGCTCACCGATCTGTACGAGCTCACTATGGCCCAGGGCCTGTGGGAGAGCGGCAAGGCCAATGAGCAGGGTTGTTTTACCGCGTTTTACCGCGACCATCCCTTTGGCAGCGCCTATGCCGTCATGTGCGGCACCGCCGAGCTGCCCGAGCTGGTCGAGAATCTGCGCTTTACGCCCGAGGATATCGACTACCTCGCCTCGCTTGAGGCCCCGGCCGGCGGCGCGATGTTTAAGTCCGCATTCCTCGACTATCTGCGCGATTTTCGTGCGCATGTAAACATCGACACCGTGCCCGAGGGCGAGCTCGTCTTTCCGCGCGAGCCCATGGTGCGCGTCACCGGCCCCGCGCTGGAGTGCCAGCTGCTCGAGACGGCGCTGCTCAACATCGTCGGCTTCCAGACGCTTGTCGCCACCAAGACGGCGCGCGTGGTGCTGGCGGCGGACGGCCGTCCCGTGGCCGAGTTTGGCCTGCGCCGTGCCCAGGGCCCCGATGGCGGCCTGGCCGTCGCGCGCGCGAGCTACGTTGCCGGCTGTTCCTCTACGTCCAATGTGCTCGCCGGCCGCCGCTACGGTATTCCCGTCTTTGGCACGCATGCGCACAGCTGGGTGATGAGCTTCGATTCCGAGCTCGAGGCCTTCCGCGCCTTTGCCAAGTCGAGCCCTAAGAACTGTACGCTGCTCATCGACACCTATGACGTGCGCGAGGGCTGCGAGCATGCCATTACGGTTGCCAAGGAGATGGAGGCGGTGGGCGAGCGTCTGTCGGCCATTCGCATCGACTCCGGCGACCTCGCCAAGCTCTCCAAGTATGTTCGCGGCCGTTTTGATGCCGAGGGCCTGCCCTATGTGGGGATCTCGGTTTCCAACGATCTGGATGAGTACACGATTCAGTCGCTGCTCGACCAGGGCGCGCCCATCGACAGCTTTGGCGTGGGCACCAAGCTCGCGACCTGCTACGATCAGCCGGCGCTGGGCGGCGTGTACAAGCTTTCCGCCCGCCGTGCGAGCGAGGTAGATCCATGGACGCCGGTGGTCAAGCTCTCCGAGCAGCCCTACAAGCGCACGATCCCGGGTGTGCAACGCGTGCGCCGTTATTACGACGGCTTTGGCGGCCCGGTCTGCGACATGATCTACGACGAGGACCATCTGGCGGGGGAGGGCGCCGCGCGCGGCAATACCCTCGTGGCCGTGAATGATGCCGCCCTGGTGACCGACGTGTCCGAACTTGAGTATCGCGAGCTGCTGGTGCCGATCGTGCGCGATGGCAGTGCGGTGGCTCCGCGTGAGAGCATCCAGGACGCGCGCGAGCGCTGTGCTTGGGCGCTCGATCATCTGGACGCAGCTTTCAAGCGCTTCCTGTACCCGCAGACCTATGTGGTGGGCATGGAGCAGGGCCTGGCTCAGGTGCGCGACGAGCTCGTGCGCAAGAACATGGCCGCGGCCTCTGCCTTTCCCTGGGCTCACTAATTCCTTGGGCGGTAGGGGCGAGTCACGCTCCCTTGGCCGCCAGCTCGGCCGTTCGCTGAACAGTTGATTGGTTTGACGTATGACGACTTCTTATAAAACGATGGTGGTAAAGATCGGTTCGTCCACGGTTGTGGGCGCCGATGGCAAGGTCAACCGCTCTTTTATCGGCGGGCTTGCCGATCAGGCCGCAGCCCTGCGCAAGCTCGGCTGGCGTCTGGTCGTGGTGAGCTCGGGCGCTATCGCCTGCGGCTATCCCGTGCTGGGCTTCGACCGCAAGCCGGTCGGCGACCTGCCGAGCCTGCAGGCCTGCGCCTCGGCTGGTCAGTGCATCATCTCGTCGGCCTACGACGAGGAGTTTCATGCGCGCGACCTGCTCACCTCGCTCGTGCTGCTCACGCGCCACGATACGGCCCGCCGCACGTCTTACCTGCACGCGCGCGACGCCCTGCTGCGCCTCGTGGAGCTTGGCGTGGTGCCGGTCGTCAACGAGAACGATACCGTTACCGTCGATGAGATCAAGTTTGGCGACAACGACACACTGGCGGCGCTTGTGAGCTGCCTGGTTTCTGCCGATCTGTGCGTGACGCTCTCGGATATCGATGGCCTCTATACCGCCAATCCGCATGAGGACCCCACGGCCGAGTTTGTTCCTGTCGTGCATAAGATCGATGCCAAGATTATTGCCTCGGCGGGTGATTCTTCCACATCGGTGGGCACGGGCGGCATGATTACCAAGATCCGCGCGAGCCGCATCCTGATGACGGCGGGCATTCAGAGCGTGATTTGCTCGGGCGAGGAGCCCGATGCGCTCGTGCGTCTGGCCCGCGGCGAGAGCGTGGGCACGCTGTTCGACCCGCCGGCGGAGCGCCTGGATATTGCGCCCCGCAAGCTGTGGATCGCGCTGGGCGACAAGGCTCACGGCTCGGTGACGGTTGATGACGGTGCCGCGAAAGCGCTGGTCGGCCACGGGTCGTCCCTGCTTGCGGTGGGTATTCGTGAGGTCGATGGCGAGTTTGCCGAGGGTGATGTGCTCGACGTGTGCGACCCGAGCGGTATGGTCGTCGCGCGCGGTATCGCCGAGGCCGATTCGGACGTGCTTGAGCTTGCGGCAGGACGCCGCCAGGACCAGATCGCCAGCAACCGCCTGCTGGCAGACCTGGCCGAGAAGCCCGCGATCCACCGAGATAATTTGATCGTCTTCGCCTAACGGGTCGACGCTGCGCGCCGCCCAGAGCGACAATTTGTCATTCAAAAGGCGAGGCATGACCATCAGGTCTATGCCTCGCCTTTTTCATGCCAACTTGTTCGCTCTGGGCGGCGCTCGCTTCTTTTGTTCGACCTACGATTTAAAGCCACTCGCTTAGGGGCGTTTTCGCTTTCCGTCCTCTTTCTGCAATGACTTCATTAACCTGGTACTTGGGGACGTTCCCTTTGTGCCGGCAGGTGGGGACACTCCTTTGTTAGAAGATCCGGCGCAGGTCTCCGCGGTTGAGGGCTTCGTCGAAGAGGTGCTTGAACACCACGCTGCCGTGCAGGCCGTCGTGCTCGAACTCGTTGGTCACCCAGGCATGCGAGTTGCCCACGCGGCTGAGCGTGTCGAGTTGCAGGCCCGAATCTACGTACATGTCATCGAAGTACACGGCGGACTGGAGCGGCACTTCGTTGCATGCTAGGCGCTGCGGGTCGTAGATCTTGTCCCAGCTGGTGTCCTCCATCAGCAGGTCCATCGCGGGCTTGAAGGGCTTAAGTTCGGGCATCTGCTCAAACATCCACGGGAACATGGCCTCGCCGGTAAACATGAGCGGGCGCGCGAGCGTGTCGAACTCGGCACGGTGTGCCTTCTCTTCTGCCGCTGCCCAGCGAATGGGCATGGTGTCGCCGTCGACGTAGATGAACTCCTGCAGCGTCCAGTATAGCGGGTTTGTGCGCGTGTTGGTGCGCTCGAAGGCGCGCATCAAAAAGCTGTCTGATACCGAAGCTCCGCAGCTCAGCGTGCCGTCGCCGCCAACAAAAGCATGGTCGATAATCCAGTGCATGCGCTCAAAGCTCGGCTTCATGCCAAAGTCGCTGCCCATGAGCTGTAAGCGCTCGACCGTCATCGGCGAGCCGTCGGGCAGTGCGGACTTTTGCTCCTCGATCGCATCGGCCAGCGCCGCCACACGCTCGACGTCGGCGGGGTAGCGGTCGTAGTACTGCTGCGTCTTGGCTGCCATGCGCGGGAAGGTGTGCGCGTAGACCTCGCTGGCGCTCGCCGGTACGTGCGGAATGCCGCCGCAGGTAAAGCTTGCCGCCACGCCTTCGGGGAAGAGCGACAGATAGCTCAGCGTCAAAAAGCCGCCGTAGCTCTGGCCGAGCGTGACCCAGGGCTTGCCACCAAAGCCCACCAGGCGCAGGTACTCAAAGTCGCGCACGATGGAGCTGGCGAGGTGACGCTTGAGAAAGTCCGCCTGCGAGCGGGCCGCATCGGAGCCAGCCGCTTCGGCGCGCTCGCCCAGCGCGGCAATCGTGCGCCCGTCTACACAGCTGCTGCGTCCGGTGCCGCGCTGGTCGGGCAGGACGACACGGAAGTGCTTGACGGCCTCTTCGATCCAGCCATCGCTTGTGGGCGACAGCGGACGCGGGCTCTCGCCGCCGGGGCCGCCCTGCAAAAAGAGGAGGAGCGGCAGATCGTCGCTGATGCGGTCGGGTGCGCAAACCACGCGGTAGAAGAGTTTGATGCTCTCGGACGCGCCGGCGATGGGCGCCGGCATAGCGCCGCGGCGCATGGTGCTGCCGACGGCAAGGAGCATCGGCTCCAGGCCGCGCCAGTCAAGGGGGACGTCGATGCTGTGGTCCTCGACATACAGGCCGGGGACGTGGTACGAAGTGATGAGCGCCATGTGATGCTTCCATTCGTTGCGGTGTTTCGGGTTGACCAATTCTACCGCCGTCGGCGAGGATGCGCATAAATCGGCTACCATGGTTGGCAAACATCTAAGAGAAAGGGCCGTCCATGTCGGTCGATATAGCCACGTATGTCCACGATCTTGCCGTTGAGGCCAAGGCCGCTTCCGCCGCGCTTGCCACGGCGAGCGATGCCCGGCGACAGGAGGCCGTGCGCGCCATGGCCGCGGCGCTGCGCGACGGTGTCGATTCCATCATTGCCGCCAACGAACTCGATATGTCCGCCGCGCGCGATGCGGGCACCACGGCCGGACTGCTCGACCGCCTGCTGCTGACGCCCGAGCGCGTTGAGGGCATGGCCGCCGGCCTGGAGAAGCTCGCCGAACTGCCCGATCCCGTCGGCCGCGTGCTCGACCATCGCGTGCTTGCAAGCGGCGTGGACCTCACCCGCGTGAGCGTGCCGCTGGGCCTGGTCGCCATGGTCTATGAGGCGCGTCCCAACGTGACGGCCGACGCCGCGGGCATCTGCATCCGCACTGGCAATGCCTGCATCCTGCGCGGCGGTTCGCTGGCCTATCACTCGTGCGCCATGATTGCCGAACTGCTGGCCGATTCACTTGAGGCTCAGGGTTTCCCGCGCGAGGCCGTCTCGATGATCGAGTCTACCGACCGCGAGGCAACCGGCGAGCTCATGAAGCTTCGCGGTATCGTCGATGTGCTCATTCCGCGCGGCGGCGCGGGCCTCATCCAGCGCTGCGTTCGCGAGTCGCTCGTGCCGGTTATCGAGACGGGCACGGGCAACTGCCACGTCTACGTTCATGAATCCGCCGACTTCGATAAAGCGCTCAACATTATTGTCAATGCCAAGACCCAGCGCGTGGGCGTGTGCAATGCCGCCGAGTCGCTGCTGGTCGATCGTGCCGTGGCAGATTCGTTTTTGCCGGCGGTCGTGGCCGTGCTGCACGACCACGGTGTGCTGATTCACGGCGACGAGGCCACGTGCGCCGCATGCGCCGACGCCGGTCTTGCCGAGGGCGACGACTACGTGGCCGCGACCGAGGAGGATTGGGGTCGCGAGTACCTGGCGCTCGAGATGAGCGTGAAGGTCGTTGCGAACGAGGACGAGGCCATCGCGCACATCAATCGCTACGGCACCATGCATTCCGAGGCCATCATCGCCGAGGACGTGGACGCCTGCGAGCGCTTCCTGGACGCAATCGATGCTTCGGCTGTGTACGCCAACGCCAGCACGCGCTTCACCGACGGCGGCGAGTTTGGACTGGGTGCCGAGATCGGCATCTCGACCCAAAAGCTCCACGCCCGCGGCCCCTTCGCCGCCGAGGCCCTCACCACCTACAAATACAAGCTCCGCGGCACCGGCCAGGTCCGCCCCTAGCGCCCGTGCAAGAAAAACCACCACAAAGGTGCCTTTCCCCTTTGTGGTGGTTTTAGGTGGCGTGGGCGGTTAGGCCTGGAAGGTATCGCGGTCGGGGGCGAAGGACTGCATGGCCGCGATGGTGCGGTCAAAGAGCTCGGGGAGCTCCCAGCCCAACATCTCGGCGCCCTGCGAAATCACGTCGCGCGAGCAGCCGGCGGCAAAGCGCTTGTCCTTGAACTTCTTCTTGAGCGACTTGGTCGTAAAGTCCATAACGCTCTTGCTCGGGCGCATGATGACTGCAGCGCCGATCAGGCCGGTGAGCTCATCGCAGGCAAACAGGATCTTTTCCATCTGCAGCTCGGGTTTGGGCAGCGAGGTGTTGAAGTCCGACGTGTGCGTCTGGATGGCGTGAATGAGCTCGGGAGACGCACCTTCGCCCTCAAGAATCTCTGCAGCATAGATGGTGTGGTTCACGGGATCGTCCTCATGCTCCTCCCAATCCAGATCGTGCAGCAGACCGACGATGCCCCAAAACTCCTCGTTCTCGGGGTCGAACTCGCGCGCAAAGTAGCGCATAGTGCCCTCGACCGTCTCGCCATGGGTGATGTGGAACGGGTCCTTGTTATGCTCGTTGAGCAGTTCGAACGCGCGGTCGCGGGTGATTCCGGCGGTAAGCGGCTCTGCCATAAGAGACTCCTTGTGCTCGTGGGTATCGATAAGAATGAATACTACTAGAACAAGAAAACCACCACAAAGGTGCCTGTGAACTGCCTCCCATTTCTTGGACATCGGGAAATGGGAGGTTTGGAGTGGGAAGGATAAACTGGACTTTCTTTTAAGGATCCTCAAGCGTATTGCCGCTCGTATTCCACTGGAGACATGTAGCCCAGGGTGGAATGCATGCGCACCCTATTGTAATAGAGCTCTATGTA